>JAGQOI010000488.1 GCA_020427625.1 Phycisphaerales bacterium
CCCCAGGCGCCGAGGAGGATGGCGAGGTCGTCCGGGCCGACGTCGCCGCTGGCGTTGAGGTCCCAGGTCGGGTCGGCGGTTCCCCAGGCGCCGAGGAGGGCGGCCAGGTCGGCCGGTCCGACGGTGCCGTCGCCGTCGCCGTCGCCGGGACACGGGGTCGTGCTCGACGCCGCCGTGACGGCGTTGAACGCGTTCACGAAGCCGTGGCCGTAGGTCAGGTCGTAGCCGGCGGCACCGACGTCGACGCAGGTCGCGTCGAGGATGTCCTCGACCTCGGCGGGCGTGAGCGACGGGTCGACGGACAGGACGAGCGCCGCGACGCCGGCCGCGTAGGGCGAGGCGAACGACGTGCCGTCCAGACCCGACACGTAGTCGCCGGATTCGTAGCCGGCGCTGCCGACGCGATCGGTGGAGGCGATGCCCTGACCCGGGGCACAGAACGCGATGCCCGTGCCGTACTGGCTGAAGGACGCCTTCACACCGGTCGGCGCCATCGCGCCGATGGCGTTCACGCTCGCGAGACTGGACGGATAGGCGATCGTGCCCTCGCCGCTGTTGCCGGTCGCGGCGAAGTGGACGACGCCGTTCGCGCGGGCGTTCGCGTATGCGTTCGTCACGCCCGCGGACACGGTGTACGAGAACGACGAGTTCGTGACCCGCGCGCCGCTCGACGCCGACCAGTCCAGCGCGTTCATGAGCATGCTCGGCTGCGAGTCGAAGAAGCCGAGGCAGAGCCCGAAGAACGACGTCGCGACGCCGATCTTCGCCGACGTCACCGTGCAGTTCGGCGCGACGCCGACGACGCCGAGGCCGTTGTCGATCGTCGCCGACACGCACCCGGCGACCGCCGTGCCGTGATCGTCGCAACTGCTGAACGGTCCGCCGCCCGGCGTGTTGTTGCCCGTGAAGTCCATGCCCGGCGCCTGGTGCAGGTCCGGGTGCGCCTGGTCGATGCCCATGTCCATGACGACGACGCGGATGGCGTCGTCGCCGATCGTCACGTCCCACGCCTCCGGCGCATCCATGTCCGCGTCGCTCGCCTGGTGCAGACCCCAGAGCTGACCGAACATCGGATCGTTCGGAATGATCGTGAGCCGCCCGCGCACGATCGCGTCCGACTCGGCGAACCGCACGTCCGCCCGCGACGCGAGATCGTTCGCCAGCGCCAGCACGTCGAAGCCGTCCGCGAACGTCGTCCGCACCCGGTACACGCCCGGCAGACCGGCGAAGTCGCGGTCGAGCACCGCGCCCGGCACGAGCGCGCCGAGCAGCGCGCCCGCCATCTCCGGACCGACCCCGGACTCGAAGCCGATGAGCAGGTCCCGCGTCATGATCAGCGGCTGCATCCGCTCGTCGAGAAACACCGGCGACACGAACGCGAACGAACGCGAGGCGACCAGCGCCGTCACCAGCGACTCGATCGACGCGTCCGAACGACGCACGCCGTCCGTCGTCTCGATCAGCGTCCAGCCCGTCAGCGCGAGCGGCTCGGCGCCGGCCGTCGACAGCCCGAACGGCGCGAGCGAGGCGTCGAGCGCCGTCGCGTCCCCCGACGCCGGCATCTGCACGGCGATGCGCTCGCGGTCCAGTCCGAGCGGGAGTGCCTCGTCGAAGTACGATCGGTGATACCCGTCGCCGAATCCCGCCCCCGTCACGCCCAGCATCACGACGATGCCCAGCCCGAGTCCGCAGTGCCTGCCCATGTCTCTGTTCCTTCCGAAGACGTCGTCGTCAGCCAGGCACCGTGCCGCGCCGATCGGTCGACCATGCCGTCCAGCCTACCGGGCGCGCCCGCCAACGTCGAGAAAAACCAATCCCGCGTCGTCGTCGATTCGTAGTCCCTCGTGCCGGCTGCCGCGATCATCGTCGCGAACACGCCGGCACACCCTCGAATCCCCGGCCGCCCGTGCCCCCGGTCGCCGGGGATTCGTTCGCGCCGTCATCGGGCGCGAGGGCCGATCTTCACCGACGTGGCGGGCCGTGACACAACCGTGACAGGCGCCGGCCGCGCTCGGACGTCGGACCGAGTGGAGGTGACGCCATGGGCATCATGCATCGCGTGCTGCGACGTCGGGTCGCGGTGTGGCAGACGGAGATCCGGCTCCTGCACCGGTTCGGCGGCGTCCGGCCGCCCGAGGCCGTGCAGTGGATCAGCACGGCGACCTGCGATCTGCACTGCCCGCACTGCTATTCGCATGCGGGACGACGGGGGCGCGAGGAGCTGGACTTCGACGAGGTCGCGCGGCACATCATCGACGAGCTCGTTCGACTCGGGCGTCCGCGCTTCGTGATCGCCGGCGGCGAGGCGCTCCTGCGCCCGGACTTCGCGCGCCTCGTGCGATTGCTCCATCGCCGGCGCATTCCCTGGGCGCTGCACACGCACGGCGGGCGCGTCGATCGTCTGCTCGACGTCTTCCGGCGCCATCCGCCGGTGATGGTCGCGATCAGCCTCGACGGGCCGCGCGAGGTGCACGACGCCTTTCGCGGACGCGCCGGGAGTTTCGACGACGCGCTTCGCGCGATGCATCTGCTCAAGTCCGTCGGCGTGCCCGAGGTGATCGCCGGGACGACCATCACCCGCGCCAACGCGGACCGGCTCGTCGACCTCGTGCCCGTCGTGCTCGACAGCGGCGCCGACGCCTGGGGATTCCACCTCGTCACGCCCGAAGGTCGCGCGGGCGGACACCCCGAACTGCTGCCGACGGCGGGCCAGGTGCGCCGGGCCGCGGCCCTCGCCCGTCGTCTCCGCGCGATCATGCGGGTCGAACTCGACAACGAGTGGGGGAGCGCCGGCGCCGAGGACGCGTTCTATCGCGACGATCCGTTCCTCTGCGGCGCGGGACGGCTGTCCTGCGTCATCGCCGCGAACGGCGACGTCATGCCCTGCACGACGACCGATCCCGCCGAGCGCGCCGGCAACGTCCGCACCGAACGACTCGCCGACCTCTGGGCCCGCGGCTTCGGCGCGTTCCGCACCGGAGACGACGCCCGACGCGCCGATCCGCACGACTGCTGGCTCCAGACGCGCCACGGGCGCTCGTGCCGTCGCGCGGCGTTCCTCACCGACGTCCACGACGACCTCTCGCTCACCGGCGCCATCGTGCCGCTGACGATCGGAGCCTGTCCATGAGAACGGTCCTCTTCATCGTGTCGGGATGCGTCGTGTTGGCCCTCGTCGCGGTCCGGGCGTGCCGGATCGTCCGGCGGCGACCGGTCGTGGTGCGCGGGCGGATCGTCTCGCGCGCGGTGCGGTGGGCTGCGATCGCGCTCGTCGTGCTCGGCGTCGCCGGGGCGGAGGAGGCGCCGGACCGGCCCGGCGCGTCAGCCGCGGCAGCGCCGGCGGATGATCCCGTGCCACCCGCGCTCGACGCGGACGCCGTCGCGATCTGGCGGGATCAGCACCGCCCGGACGGCATGGGGTTCGGTGTGATGGACGTGCGGCAGGCGCTGGGCGCGACCGTGCCGCCGGACGCGCTCGCCGCGGCCGAGGCGCTCGCCGCCGGGCTGCCTCGCGAGATCGGGCGACTCGTGCTCGCGGACCTCGCGTCGATGCGGGACGGGCGAGCGTTGCCGGCGCGGTCGGTTGCCGAACTCGATGTCGCGGCGACGACGCTCGAGGATCGAGCGATGTTCGATCAGGCGTGGATCGGATGGCTCTGGCGTCAGACCGCGCGCGTGCCTCGCGACGATCGCGCGGGACTCGGCGACGTCCTCGGTCGCCTGCATCGTCTGTCGCGGATCTGCAATGCGTTGATCCTCGCCGAGCAGCGGGTGCGGCCGGTCGCGCTGAACGCGGTCGCGTGGCGGAGCAAGGCCGGGCCCGGACGCGCAGAACGCGAGCGGGAGATGGCGACGCAGACCGCACTCCTGGCCGCGGCCCGCGAGGCCTATCCGACGGCGGATGCCGGGCCGTGGGATCGCGACGCCGTCGTCCTGTTCACCATGCCCGATCCGTGTCCGACGGTGATGTGCGTCCGGGCCGGCCGGGCGGCGGCGCTCGCGTGCGGCGAGCCGCTGCGGTTCGGGCGCCTGGACCTCATCATCACCGGCGCCGAGGGGCTCGAGTTGGAGCACGACTGGCTTGGTCGGGTGACGATTCCGGCGGGTCGGACGATCGGCGCGTGGGATCTCGCGTCGTGTCTCGGCGCCGACGCGCGGGCGCGGGTGTCGGCGACCATCGATCTGGTCGTCGACGGTCCGCACGACGGCGCGATGCTGCGGCTCGAACGGTCGCTGCCGCTGGTGCAGGCGATGCTGCGGGAGCGTCTCGCGGCACCGGGCGGGTCGCCGGACGGTGCCGCGCGTCTGCGCACGCTGCTCGCGCTGTTCGATCTCTGAGATCGTCATCACCGAATCGGCGGCGCGAATGAGGTTTTTCGGGGATTCGCCCTTGGCCATCCCGCGCGGGTTTTCAACAATGA
The DNA here is from genome assembly GCA_020427625.1 of Phycisphaerales bacterium. Classification (GTDB taxonomy): domain Bacteria; phylum Planctomycetota; class Phycisphaerae; order Phycisphaerales; family SM1A02; genus JAGQOI01. The sequence continues at coordinate 4,422 of JAGQOI010000488.1, forward strand.
GGTCTCGTCGCCATCCGCGGTCCCGTCCGGAGATGTGGTTCGTGCCCGATGTTCGTATCGTCGTTCTGGTTCTGGCCGCGGTCGTCGGGCTGTGGTCGTGCACGTCGCCGTCCGGGCGCGTGGCACGATCGGGCGCGTCCGCGGCGATCTCGGCGCCGCCCGCGAATGCGCCCGCGCCGGTCGAGTTTCCCGGTCTGCATAACGTCGTGACGTATGCGGACGGCCTGTACAGCGGGTCGGCGCCGGAGGGGGACGCCGGGTTCGAGGCGCTGGTCGATCTCGGGGTGCGGACGATCATCTCCGTCGACGGCGCGACGCCGGATGTCGATGCCGCCCGCGCCCGTGGCCTGCGCTACGTCCATCTGCCGATCGGCTACGACGGCATGGATCACGACCGCACGCTGGCGATCGCCCGCGCAGTGCGCGATCTGCCCGGGCCGGTGTACGTGCATTGTCATCACGGCATGCATCGCAGCGCCGGCGCGGCCGGCGCGGCGGCGGTCTCGCTCGGTCTCCTCTCACCGGACACCGCCCGGGCGCGCATGGTCGTCTCCGGCACCGCGCCGCAGTACACCGGCCTGTACCGCTGCGTCGCCGCCGCGACGATCGCCGGCGCGTCCGAACTGGATGCCGCCGACGCATCCTTTCCCGAGGTCCATCGCCCCACCGGTCTCGTGCGGACGATGGTCGCGGTCGACGAGGTGATGGAACATCTCCGCGCGATCGAGCGCTCCGGCTGGACGCCGCCGGCGGACCATCCCGACCTCGTGCCCGCCGCCGAGGCCGGCCGGCTCGCCGACCTGCTGCGGACCCTTCAGGATGATGATCACGTGCGCACGAAGTCGCCGGGATTCATCGACGCGCTGCGCGACGGTGCCACGCTCGCGACGACACTGGAGGACGGTCTCCTCCACGACCTGGACGCCGCGGCCCTGAGCGCCCGCCTCACCGACCTGCGCACCTCCTGCACATCGTGCCACGCTCGATACCGTGACTGAGGTTCACCACGGAGGCACGGAGCGGAGTCCGATTTGGTTCGGAGTGGTGAAGCGGTTGGCTTCGGCTGCTCGGCGGTGTTTGCTGCAGCCTTCCGAACCAAGATATCGATTCCCCTCCGTGCCTCCGTGCCTCCGTGGTGAATCTTCTTCCTCAGGCGTTCGAGACACGGGCGAGCGTCGCGAGGGTGTCGGCGGCGCGTCCGGCGCGGATGGCTTCGCGGGCGCGGGTGACGCCGGTCGCCATGGTGTCGGCGAGGTCGGCGACGTGCAGGGTCGCGGCGGCGCTGAGCAGGGTCATGTCGAGCGGAGGCCCGGTGAGCGTGCCGTCGAGGATGCCGCGGATCATCGCGGCCGCGTGATCGAGATCGCGGGCGACGACCGTCTCCCGCGGCGCGGCGTCGAGTCCGACGTCGGCGGGTTCGATGCGATCCTCGCGCACGTCGCCGTCACGCACGTGCATGATCGTCGTCGGCGCCGAGATCGAGAGTTCGTCGAGCCCGTCGTCGCTGTGGACGATCATCGCGTGGCTCGCGCCGAGTTCGGCGAGGGCGTGCGCGATGGGCTGCAGGAAACGACCGTCGTAGACGCCCATGACCTGGCGGCGCGCCCCGGCCGGGTTCGTCAGCGGGCCGAGGAGGTTGAAGATCGTCGGGACGCCGAGCGCCTTGCGCACCGGCATGACGAACTTCGCGGCCGGATGATGGTGGATCGCGAAGCAGAAGCACACGCCCGCCTCGTCGAGACACCGCGCCTGGACCTCGCGCGACGCGTCGACGTTCACGCCCAGCGCGGCGAGGACCTCCGCCGAGCCACGCCCCGTACGCGAACGGTTGCCGTGCTTCGCGACGATCGCGCCCGCCGCCGCCGCGACGATCGCCGCGGCCGTCGACACGTTGAACGTCTTCGGCGCGCCGCCCGTGCCCGCGGTGTCGACGAGCCGCTCGGGATCGATCGGGGTCGGCACGGCGTCGACGTGCGCCCGCATGACCCGGGCCGCGCCGAGAATCTCCTCGCTCGTCGGCGTGCGGGTCGCGAGCAGCGCGAGCAGCGCGCCGATCTCGCCGTCGTGGGCGCGGCCGGTCATGATCGCCTCGAACGCCCGCGTCGTCTGCGCGGCCGTCAGCGACGTGTGCGACAGGAGAATCCGCAGGAACGGCGTGAGATCGGCGTCGACGGGCGGACGCGGGAACTCCGACGGCAGCGGCGTGGTGTCCGGCATGCGGTCCATGGTAGCGGCGCTCGCGCCGGCGCGCGGCCGGGCGTCAGGCGCCGGCGTCGTCGAGTCGGCGCGGCACCCGGATCGTGCGGGGATCATCGGGCGCGCTGCCGGTGTTCAGGGTGGACGCGGGTTCGAAGAGGATGACCTCGGCGTCGCCGTCGTCGGCGACGGGTCGGTGCTCGATGCCGCGCGGGACGATGAGGAACTGTCCCGCCCGCACCTCGACGCGTCGGTCGCGGAACTCCATCACGAACCGTCCGCGATGGACGAGGAACATCTCGTCCTCGTGCTCGTGATGATGCCAGACGAACGACCCCCGCAGTCGCGCGAGCCGGACCTGTTGCCCGTTGAGTTCGCCCGCGATCCGCGGCGACCAGGGTTCGGTGATGGCGGCGAAGGCGCGGTCGAGATCGATGGTGTCCATGCGGGGATCGTCCATGGTCGGGGTCGGCGGAGCAAGGCGTCCCGGGTCGACGCCGGCGGGGTTCGGTCGGATCGTCGCGGCTTGTCGTATCATTCCGGTCATGTCGCCGACCCTCGCCTCCGCCTACCTGCACGATCTCGATCCGTTCGCGATCCGGTTCCCGCAGTCGTGGGGGGACGCGCTGCCGATCCTCGCGGGACTCCGCTGGTACGGCCTGGCCTACGCGGCCGGGTTCATCGTCGGCTGGCTGTGGATGCGCTGGATGGCGAAGACGAAGCGTTCGACGCTGAGCGCCCCGCAGGTGAGCGATCTGCTCATGGCGATGATCCTCGGCGTGCTCATCGGCGGGCGCCTGGGTTACGTCATGTTCTACGAGCCGCATCTGCTCGGGTTCTCGTCGACGCCGCCGTTCTGGGGCGTGCTCGCGCTGCATCGCGGCGGGATGTCGAGTCACGGCGGGATCATCGGGGTCATCGTCGCGGCGATCGTGTTCGGGCGACGCACGCGGACGTCGTCGCTGCACATCCTCGACCTCGCCGCGTTCGCGTGCCTGCCCGGACTGTGCTTCGGGCGGCTGGCGAACTTCGTGAACGCCGAACTCTGGGGCAAGGCGCTCTCGCCCGCGCACCAGGCGAACCCGCCGTGGTGGGCGGTGAAGTACCCGCAGGAACTGGCGATGTTCACGCCCGAACGCGCCGAAGCCGCGCGGCCGGTCGCGGAACTCGTCGGCGTCGCCGGGACGGACTGGGTGACGGCGGTGCGGACGATCTCGATGCTTCGGGACCAGGCACCCGACGAGGCGGTGAAGGTCGTGCGCATCGTGACGGAGCGGGTCGTCGACGCCGTGCAGAGCGGCAACGAGGTCGTCGCCGCGGCGGTGCGTCCGTTGCTCACGTCGTTCGCGCCGTCACAGTTGCTCCAGGCGCTGACCGACGGGCCGGTGCTCATGGCGCTGCTCGCGGTGTGCTGGCTGCGGCCGCGCCGGCCCGGGGTCATCGGCGCCCTGTTCCTCACCTTCTACGGGGTGCTCCGGATCTCGACGGAGGTCGTGCGTCAGCCGGACGAGGGGGTGGCGGTGTGGCTCGGGCTCTCGCGGGGTCAGTGGCTGAGCGTCGCGATGGTCCTCGCGGGGCTCATCGGGCTGCTGGTGGTGAGTCGGCGCAACGTGCCACGGCTGGGCGGTTTACGTCCGGTCGTCGGTGCCGCCGCCGCCGCCTGAGCGGTCGCGTGGCCGCGCCCGTCGACGAAATCCCAAGTTCTCCGGAGAAGTCCCGGGGGGATCTGATACGATTTCTTCTCACTCTCGAGGAGGAATCCCCCATGAATCGTTCGTGTGCTGTCGCGGCCGTTGCCGCCGCTCTGTGTTCGGGTCTCGCCTGTGCCGACATCGTGGACGTCACGATCAACGGCGAGGTCGAATACAACCAGATCAACCAGGGCGACTTCAGCCAGGTGAACGCCGGCGACAGCGCCGTGCTCACGTTCCAGGTCGACTCGAACGTCTTCACGAACAGCGGCAGCTTCCCGACGCGGGGCTACCACATCGATCCCGCGTCGTTCGTGCTGACGATCGGCTCGGTCGTCGTCGGGCTTCAGAACCCGTTCCCGGGCGGCGACACGCCGTACTTCGTGCTGCGGAACAACGACCCGGCCGTCGACGGCTTCTTCATCGCGGACAACGTCGACTTCCCGACGGGTGTGCCGCTGAACCAGGGCGGCGCCTTCGGCCAGTTCCGCAACGACTTCTCCGTCGGCTACACCGGCGACACGCTGTCGTCGCTGGACATTCTCGACGCGGTCGGCACGTACGACTACACCGGCCTGACGAGCTTCAACTGGGCCATCGACGACGGCCCGTTCAAGCCGCTGTACATCATCTTCGAGTCGATGACCATCGTCCCCGCGCCGGCCGCGCTCGCGGCGTTCGCGCCCGCGGGCCTGTTCCTGCGTCGTCGCCGTCGCGCCTGATCGCCCGACGCCCGAATCCGATTGTGTGCCGACGATCGCCCGCCCTCGCGCGGGCGATCGTTCATGTCCGGGTGAGCACCATGCGGACGATGCGATAGGGCGGCGTGCGGTCGAACATGATCCGTCGCGCGAGATCGTGTGCCGCGGCCCGGTCGATGCGCTCGCGCTGCGCCAGCGCGAGCAGCAGCAGCGCCGTCTCGCGCGGGTTCAGCGATGCCGCGAGCACGTCGTCGATCCGCAGCCGCTCGCCCGCGCGGAGACGCTCGACGAGCGCGTGTCCGGACTGGCGGGTCCGCGCCAGCACGTCCATCGCGGCGTCGAACGCCGCGTGCGTGGCGTGATGCCCGCGGTGCGCCGCGCCGACGGCGACGCTCAGGCAGTCCTCCAGCGAGCGCAGGCCGGCGGGCGCCATGAGGAGTTGAGCCAGGGCGTCGTCGTCGTCGCCGCGGCTCAGCGCCGCCTCGAGCCGGCCGGACGCATCCTCGCGTCGGGCCAGCGCAAACTCATAGCCCTCGACGTCCGCCGTCAGGTAGGCCAGGGCGGACCGCAGGCGCGGCTCCCAGCGGCGTACGACGACGTCCACGCGGGCCGATTCGGCCCATGTGAACTCGCGCACGACGTCGGCCGCTTCCGCGGCCCGGCCGGCTTCGTGGCGCAGACTCATGAGCACGATCGCGCGGCCGCCGTTGGTGGACTCCAGTTGCCACCACTGCAGGGCGAGACCGATCGCCTCATCGAGGCGGCCGAGCGCATGGAGCGCATCGATCTCCGGGCCGATCAGGGCGTCGTCGGAGGGATCGAGCCGGCGCATCGATCGGGCGGCCGCCAGCGCCTCCTCGAACCGGCCCGAACTGAGATACGCCCGGTGACGTGCCGCGAGCGCCCGCGTCGCGTACCGCGGGTTCGCCGACAACGCGACGAACATCGACTCCGTATCCGCGTCCCACGGCCGACTTCGCGCATGCAGGTACTGCGCGCCCGGATCGTCGGGCAGCGACGCGGCGATGGCGCGATACTCGGACTCGATGTCCGCGCCGGGCCGCCCGAACCACATCGCA
>JAGQOI010000489.1 GCA_020427625.1 Phycisphaerales bacterium
AGCATCGCCGGCCATCGGCACGGCCGCGGGGACGACCTGCGTGAGGAGGGTCTCGCTGAAGTCGGCGAAGAGCTTGACGACGGTGCGCTCGGGGACGGAGATGATCCACACCGAGTCATCGCCCGTGTGAACGGCGACCTCGGTCGGATCGGGGATCGCCTCGGTGCTCGCCAGCGGCGTGCCGTCCTCGGCAAGGAAATGGAGCACGCCGCCGCCGTCGAAGGCGTAGATGTGGTTGAAGCGGTCGGTCGCAAACCGACGCAGACCCTGAGGCGACGGCGTCAGGATGGCGAGCTGACCGGTGGTGAGGTCGAGGGTGCGAAGACGCGGCGGCAACGGGAAGATGGAACTGGTCGCGATGACCAGCGCATTCTGGAAGTCGCCGTCGAAGTCGAAGTCGAGGACGGCCAGCGACGACGGGATCGTGACGGACGGAAGCGTCGTGTTCTCCGAGCCCTCGAACGCCAGGGGATCGAGCATCTGGACCAGGCCGCCGCCGCCGGTGACGGCGCCACCGGTGTTGTGGAAGGTCAGGCCGTAGAGCGGACGGATGCCGTAGATGGTGTCGATCACGCGCGTCCCGCCGGAGGTGTTGAAGATGGCGTTGAGCGAGTGGATGTTGTAGATCGACGTCCCGCCGTAGTAGGCGGAGTAGTTGTACGGCGTGCGGGTCGTGTTCTTGAACGCCGACTGCGTCGTCAGGGCGGTGTCGTCCGCGGGATCGCGGTAGCGGAGAATCCACTGATCGCTGTCGCGATACGCGCGGGTCAGCGTGACGGCATGACCGCCGACGCGATCGACCACGGGCAGACCGTTGTGCGTGCCGACGACGGCCCACTTCCCGTACACGAAACTCATGGCCCAGCCCTGGCAGCCGTACAAGGCGAGCTTGGCCACGGTGGGGTTGTAGGAACTGGAGAGACCCTTGTGAACGCGCTTGAGGTACGGGGCCTGGGCGATCAGGGCATCCATGCCCGCCTTGGTGCCGGAACCGGACGTGCCGTCGTCAGGGTCGGTGTTCATCCAGTTGCCGATCACGTTCAGCCACAGCGTCGCTTCAATGTACTTGGACTGGAGTTGCCAGTCACCGTCCTCCGGCGGTGCGGCCGGGTAACCGTGGTTCGCGGCGTACGCGAACATGTTGAACACCGACGTCGGGACGCAGTACATGCCGCCGTCGGCGGGCAGGGTGGAGCGTCGCTGGTCGAGGTCGGGCATGTGGAGGAGCTTGTAGTTGTAGAAGGTGTTCGTGATGTAACTGGCCTTCACGACATCAGCGCCGGTGTCACCCGCCAGCATGGCTCCGGCGCCGGTGACGATGACGGCAGACAGCAGGCGAGAGGTGGGCCGCGCGAGGCGACGGATGACGGACATGGGGGACAACTCCTTCGCGGTGACGGGGACGAAACGAACGACGACCCCTTACGAACGAGACCTGCCGTCGCCTGGCGCAACGAATTTCCCCCCCGGCACATCGGGATCGGGATCGCCCGTGGCCGCCCCCCCGGCCGGCGAATCCGCCCGACCCCCCCGGACGCGCCCCGTCCCTCGCGGTACGCTGGCGACATGACGCCCGCCCGCCTGAGCATGCACGGGATCCGCAAGCGCTTCGGCGCGACGATCGCGCTCGACGGCGTCGATCTGCACGTCGCGCCGGGCGAGGTCCTCGCCCTCGTCGGCGAGAACGGCGCCGGCAAGAGCACGCTCATGCGCATCCTCGCCGGCGCCCTGACGCCCGACGGCGGCACGATGACCCTCGACGGAGGCGACTACGAGCCCCGCGCGCCGGTCGACGCCCGACGGCACGGCGTCGCGATGATCCACCAGGAACTCTCCCTCGCGCCCCACCTCTCCGTCATGGAGAACATCGTCCTCGGCGACGAGCTCGGGCCGGGACCGTTCGTGCGCTGGCGCGACAGCCGCGCTCGCGCGGCGGCGGCGCTGGCGCGGGTCGGACGCGACGACATTCCGCTCGACGACGCGGCCGCGTCGCGCCCGATCGCCGAGCAGCAACTCATCGAGATCGCCCGCGCCGTCGCGGTCGGCTCGCGCGTGCTCGTGTTCGACGAACCCACGAGCAGTCTCGGCGCGGCCGACGCGCGGCGTCTCCTCGACCTCATCCGGCGCCTCCGCGCCGAGGGACTCGCGATCATCGCCATCTCGCACGTGCTCGAAGAGGTCCGCGCGATCGCCGACCGGGTGACCATCCTGCGCGACGGGCGCACGGTCGGCGGCGGCGCGATCGACGATCTCACGACCGACCAGATCATCACGCTCATGGTCGGACGCGACGTCGATGAACTCTACCCGCGCCAGCCACGCACGCCGGGCGAGGTCGTGCTCGATCTGAAGGAGGTCGCCGGGGAGCGGCTGCCCCGCGACGCGACGCTGACGGTCCGGCGCGGCGAGGTGTTCGGCATCGCCGGTCTCGTCGGCGCGGGACGCACGGAACTCCTCCGCGCGATCTTCGGGCTCGACGCCGTGACTCGCGGGCGCCTGCGGGTCGGTCGCCTCACCGGTCCGGCCTCGCCGACGCGCCACTGGGCGGCCGGGACCGGGTTCGTGAGCGAGGATCGCAAGACCGAGGGCCTGGCCCTGTCGTGGTCGGTCGCGGAGAACCTGTGTCTGCCCCGCCTCGATCGACTCGCGCGTCTCGGGCTCGTGACGCCGGCGGCGGAGGACCGGGCGATGGCGAGGTGGGTCGAGCGGCTCGGCATCCGTTGCGCGTCGGTGCGCCAGACGCTCGGCGCGCTGTCGGGCGGCAACCAGCAGAAGGTCGCGATCGCGCGCCTGCTCTTCGCCGACGTCGATCTGCTGCTGCTCGACGAACCGACGCGCGGGATCGACGTCGGCTCGAAGGCGCAGATCTACGCGCTCATCGACGAACTCGCGAGCGCCGACCCGGCGCGGGCGGTGCTCATCGTGAGCAGCGCGCTGCCGGAACTGCTCGGCGTGTGCGATCGCATCGCCGTCATGACGCGGGGCGTGCTCGGACCGGCCCGCGACGTCGCGGCGTGGGATGCGCACGGGATCATGGTCGACGCGACGGGAGGCGCGGCATGAAGGTCGGCGCCCTGGCTCGATCCGTCGGACCGCTCGTCGGACTCATCTTCGTGTGGGTGCTGTTCGCGGTGCTCAACGGGGGGTCGTTCGTGCAGTGGAGCAACCAGCGCCTGATGCTCACGCAGACCGCGGTCGTCGGCACGGCGGCGATCGGCGCGACGCTCATCATCATCGCGGGCGGCATCGACCTGTCGGTCGGGTCGACGATCGCGCTCGGCACCGTCGTCGTCGGACTGCTGCTGGACGCCGGGGAGCCGCCGCTCGTCGCGGCGCTGGGCGGGATCGGAGCCGCGATGGTCTGCGGACTGATCATCGGCACGCTCGTGATCGGACGCCTCGGCGGCGCGCTCACGGTGATCGCCGGCGCGATCCTCACCGGGTGGCTGTGGGCGCGGCTCGGCGCACCGATGCCGGCGGCGGTCGGCGCGGGCGCGGTGGCGGCGACGGGACTGGCGCTGCTTGTGCGACGCTTCGACGCGCGACTGCCCCTCGCGCCGTTCATCGTGACGCTCGGCATGTGGGGCGCGCTGCGCGGGCTCGCGAAGGGACTCGCCGACAACGGACAGGTCCACCCGCCGGATGCGACGTGGGTCGGCGGCCTGCTCGACCGCGCAACGGTGCTGCCGACGGGCGTGTGGATGTTCCTCGGCCTGGCCCTCATCACCGGCGCGGCCCTGCGCTACACGCGCTTCGGGCGCCACGTCTACGCGATCGGCAGCAACGAGCAGACCGCGCGCCTGTGCGGCGTGCGGGTCGAACGCACGAAGGTGTGGATCTACATCCTCGGCATCGGTTGCGCCGGGCTCGCGGCCCTCATGCAGTTCTCATACCTCAAGGCCGGCGACCCGACGACCGCCGAGGGATACGAACTCAAGGTCATCGCCGCCGTCGTCATCGGCGGCGCGAGCCTGTCCGGCGGCGAGGGCACGATCCGGGGGACGATCATCGGCGCGCTCATCATGACCGTCGTCGACAGCGGCTGCACGCACCTGGGCATCGACAACTGGGTCCAGGAGATCGTCACCGGCGCGATGATCGTCGCCGCCGTCGCCCTCGACCGCATCCGTCACCGGCGCGCGACCTGACGACCGCGCTCACGCCCCGTCCAGTTCGTAGGCGATCCCCGCCCACCGTCGCACCGTGTCGTCGATCTGGTCGACGGACTCGATCGCGAACCGATGCGTGATGCGGTTGCCCTTCGCGAGCCCGCCGGTGTCGATGAGACGCCTGATGGGCTTCGGTGACGCCCCCTTCAGCGCGAGACCGAAATCGACGCGCGTGCGCGTCGTCGGCTTGATCTCCGCGAAGACGTGGTTCCGGTACAGCGGGACGATCGTGCGGCACGGGCACACGCGCACATCCGCGCCGAACGAACGGCCCAGCGCGAGCAGCGCGTCGTGGATCGGACGCAGGGCGGACTTCGGACCGGCGTACATGGCGTCGATATAGGTCGGCGCGGCGGCGAGATAGGCCTGCGGATCGACGTTCTCCGCCGCCTCGCCGAGCGCCAGGTCGACGAGGATCGAGCCCGTCGTCATGCCGATGCCGTGCGCGGACTTGAGCCAGGCGCGGAGCGCCCTGGGATCATCGGAATCGTGAGCCCTGATGAGCGCGGCCCACTCGTCGACCGAGCGTCCGGTCTTCTCCGGAATGTTCCTGATGATCGTGTTCGCGTACTCGATCGCGGGATGCACCGCGTACGCGGTCTTCCGGGTCGCCATGGTCGTGCCCTTTCGCGATGGCCGGATCGCATTGTACGACGTGCCCCGCGATCGCCGCACCGCGGACGTTTCCCCGCGGCGGTCGCGTCCACGCCGCGGCGGTGGAAAACACCGTGACTACTTGTGGAGAACTTGTCTCCTGGGTGAGTGACGGGCGTCTCGATCGGGTTGTCCATCACGCAGGACGCACTGGTTTGGCAAGGAGTGCCGGCGTGCAGGAGCGAACGGACAACCAGCAACGGACCCCTTCGCTCGTGCTGTCGTCAGAGGACACGATGACCGGAATGCTGCACGTGAACGGTGATGTTCGGTTCGAGGCCGTCCTGGACGGGAACCTCGAGGTCGCCGGTCACGTGGAGTTGATCGATGCCGCACGGATCCGCGGGTCGCTCCGGTGCACGACGCTCACGCTCGCCGGCGAGGTCGCCGGGGACGTGCACGTCGAGTCGTGTGCTCGCATCCGCTCGTCGGGTCGCGTGGGGGGGACGATCCACGCGACGACGGTGCAGTTCGACGACGGCGCGCAGTTTTCGGGCACGATGGTCATCGGACCGGCCGCGACACGCACGGGATGCGATGCGGACGTCAAGAACCCGTCGACCACCGAACCGTCTTCGTCTCTGCGCGGCATGGCGTCGGCCGAGTCTCGCCTTCGGGCTCGTCTCGCCGCCATGCACCCCCCGGTCGGCTCGTGCGACCACTCTGGCCCGCGGGCAGGATGCCCGAAGCCGCTTGTTCGATGAGGTCCAACCCCAACTCCCGTCTCCGGCCGGCATGGAGGCCGACGGAGGCATCCCCGAATTCTTCCGGGTGTTCGCACCCGGCCCGCACCCGGCTTGCAGCCGACATGGAGGTCCCGTCATGCCCGATCGCCTCAACGCATCATCCGAGTCCACGAACGGCGCCTCGACGCCGCCGTCCCTCATGACGGACCAGACGGTCCTCGGCGCCGGAGCCGCGATCACCGGATCGATCTCACTGCCCGGCGACGCGATCATCGCCGGCTCGATCGAGGGCACGCTGGACGTGTCGGGCACGCTGACCATCGGTCCGGACGCGTCGGTCGACGCGACGATCCGCTGCCGCCAGCTCGTGCTGCACGGGTCGGTGACCGGCGACGTCACGGCGACGTCGGGCCTCGACCTCACCGACGGCGCGACGCTCGTCGGCGATGTCGTCGCCGATCACGTGCACGTCCCGAGCGGCGCGTCCTATCTCGGGCAGCTCCGGATCGGCAATCCGCCGAAGTCGCCGCCCGCGAAGGCGACCCGGACCCGCAGCGAGACCGTGCTGACGATCGACACGCGGTCGGACGACGACGTCGCCGACACGACCGAACTCGAGACCCTCGTCGCCGGGATGCCGGTGACGAACGGGCGTCGATGACGGCCTGACCGAGCATCCACCCCGGCCGGCTCGAACGCATCCGCAAGAACGACCTCCGCACCCACAGTTTCTTGCAGCCGGCCCCGTCGCGTTCGAGCCGGCCTTTTCCTGCGCCCACCCGATCCGCCGCGCCGGACCCGTCGCCTACAATGGGGCCCGTCCCTCCCGAACGGATCCCGCGCATGCCCGGACTCATGTCACTGGCCGAGACGCACGAGCCGATCTCGCTGTGGATCGCCGATCAACTCGACGAGGTCTCGCAGCGCTTCGAGCGCCAGCTCGCGAGCGAACTGCCCGCGGTGAACGCGCTGTGCGCGCACGTCGAGCGGTACCGCGGCAAGATGCTGCGTCCGACCATGGTCCTGCTCTCCGGACTCGCCGCCTCGGGCGCGGATCCCGACTCCGGCGCCGTCGACGACCGGCACCGCATCGTCGGCGCCGTCGTCGAGATGATCCACATGGCGACGCTCGTGCATGACGACGTGCTCGACGACGCCGACGTCCGCCGGCGGGGGCGCACGGTGAACGCCCTGCACGGCAACGAGACCGCCGTCATGCTCGGCGACTACCTCATCTCCAACGCCTTCCACCTGTGCTCGAGTCTCGGCGACCCGACCGTCAACCTCGCCCTCGGCGCCGTGACGAACACGCTCTGCGCCGGTGAACTCATCCAGCTTCACCATCGCAACGACTGGAGTCTCGACGAAGCGACGTACGAGGCGATCGTCGAACGCAAGACCGCGTCGCTCATCGCCGAGGGATGTCGCCTCGGCGCGACGCTGTCGAGCGGTGATCCCGACGTCGCCGCCGCGCTGCATGCGTACGGGCGACTGCTCGGCATCGCGTTCCAGATCCAGGACGACCTGCTGGACATCACCGGCGAGCAGGCGGTGGTCGGGAAGTCGCTGGGGCGCGATCTGGAGAAGGGCAAGCTCACGCTGCCGGTGATCCTGCTGCTCGACGACGCCGACGCCCGCGGGCGTGGGCGCATCCTGCGGGCGATCGAGGAACGCGACGCGACGACGCTGCGGGATCTGCTGGTCGACAGCGGCGCGATGGAGTCGACCCACCGACGCGCGGCCGCGCTGGTCGACGAGGCGCGCTCCCACCTCCCGCATCTGCCCGCGAGTTCCGCCCGCGAGGTGCTCGACGTCCTCGCCGACGCGGTGATCACCCGGGCGTTCTGATCGCGCGGGCGCGGGTTTCTGTGCCTGAGGCATCCTCGCCGGTCACCCCGGTCCGCACGGTCCCCATTGCGACAGCAGGATCGCGAGGTCGGTGGGGTCGACGACGCCGTCGCCGTTGATGTCGCCGGCGCAGGAGGTCACGGGGACGTCCTTGTGACCGAAGACGACGAAACACCGGCCGCTGCCGTTGATGCCGTTCGCATCCGCAGACGGCGCCGCGACGATCACGTCGTCGAATCCGTCGCCGTTCACGTCGCCGGCGCCGGAAACGGACAAGCCCGTGAGGTCGGACTTGTCCAGGCCGGTCATGACGAAGCCGCCGGTGCCGGCCGCGACGTCGTACAGGTTCACCGGCGCGGCATCCGCTCGGCCGAGGACGACATGACCCTCCCCGACGTTGGTCAGTCCGGAGAGGTCGGCGAAGGGCGCACCGACGATGACGTCGGCCAGGCCGTCGCCGTTCACGTCGCCGGCGCCCGACACGCTGCGGCCGGACTGGTCGCCGCCGTCGAACCCCTCGATGAAGATGCCCTTTCCGTTGAACTTGAGGTTGCCGAGATTCACCGGCGCCGTGTCGGCCGTGCCGAAGACGACGTAGCTGTTTCCCGCCTGGATGTTGCTGCCGAACGCGCGCGAGGCGCCGACGATGACGTCGGCGAGGCCGTCGCCGTTCACATCGCCCGCACCCGACACGCTGCGGCCAGCGTTGTCGTTCGGGTCGTACCCGTTCATCACGAAGCCGCCGTCGCCGGCGACCACGGCGGCGAGTTGCACCGGCGCCGTGTCGGCCTTGCCGAAGACGACGAACGCCCGTCCCGCGTTGGGCTTGTAGTAGTAGTGTTCGGCGAACAGCGCGCCGAGGACGACGTCATCCAGGCCGTCGCCGTTCACATCGCCCGCGTCGGAGACGCTGAAGCCCGACCGGTCATCGGAATCGATTCCGTTGATGACGAAGCCGCCCGTGCCGGCGATGACGTCGGCGAGGTTCACCGGCGCGGTGTCGGCCTTGCCGAAGACGACGTAGGTCTCGCCGGCATTGCCCGGACCCGCGTACCGGGCGCCGACGATGAGATCGGCCAGACCGTCGCCGTTCACATCGCCGCCGCCCGAGACGGCGAGGCCGGCGTTGTCGTACGGATTCGCGCCGTTGATGACGAAGCCGCCGATGCCCGCGACGATGTCGGACAACTCGACCGGCGTCGTGTCGGCCTTGCCGAAGACGACGTAGCTCTCACCGGTGTAGTCGTTCGCGTAGCCGGACCCCACGATGACGTCGTCGAGACCGTCGCCGTTCACATCACCCGCGCCCGACACGCTGCGGCCGGCGGTGTCCCACGGATTGACTCCCCGCATGACGAACCCGCCGGAGCCGGCGATGACCGCCGCGAGATCGACCGGCGTCGTGTCCCTCTTGCCGAAGACGACGTAGCTCTCGCCGGCCGTCGCCGGACCCGCGTACGGACCGCCGATGATCAGATCGGCGAGACCGTCGCCGTTCACATCACCGGCGCCCGACACGCTGAAGCCCGACTCGTCGAACGATGCGGCGCCGTTGATCACGAATCCGCCGGCGCCCGCGACGACGTCCGCCAGGTCCACCGGCGGCGACGCGCCGGCCGCGCCGGTCATCACCGTCGCCGCGACCATCGCGAGCGCGGCACGGCGATCGCGCAGCAGCGTCGCGATCTCGGAACGCGACAATGGGCGGAGGACTCGTCGCACGATCGCGTCGAGGCCAAGGCGTGAGCCGCGCCAGCGCTGCGCGAGTCGTTCCACGAGCGTGCGCTTGAGTCGCCGGTACAGCGTTCGGCGCGAGGCACGCGCAGCGCGCGCCAGCGGCGGGGTGATCCTGATCATGGGTGCTTTCCCTCCTCTGCGGCGTCCCCACGCCGTTTCGAGTCACGCTCAGCGAGCGGGACAACCGTGAGGAGAGGCTACTGTGAGTGGATCGGGAGCACCAGCAGAAAACCGGTGAGTTCGCCGCGGTCGCGATCCCGGCCGCAACACGTGCCGCGATGACGACGTCGACGAGTGCGGTCGACATCCTTCCCGGAATGCCGGGGATACGCGTCGCTACGGCGACTCGTTCATCTCCGGGAACGACAGGTAGCGGCGGACCTCGTCGGACTTGAAGCCGACGGCCATGGGACGGATCACGCCGGGGAGGACGGCGACGTCGTAGAGTTCCTTGACGATGCCGCCGAAGCGCAGCCAGTGGGGCGCGTCGAGCGTGTCGAGGTTCACGACAAGCAGGCCGCAGCGGGTCTCGGCGTCGTGCTGCCGGAGGTTGTCCTCGAGTTCGAGATCCTGGAACGTGCGGTTCTCGCGTCGGTCGGAAAGACCGATGACGGCGTGATCGCCGAGGAAGGTGAGGCCGCGGGCGTAGCCGGGGAGGAACACGAGCGGCTCGAAGACCCCCCGCGCGAGATCGACGCGCCCGAAGTACCCGGTCCCCGAGTTGATGACCCACAGCGTGTCGTCGTGCCACCGCGGCGAATGCGGCATGGACAGTCCGTCGCAGACGACCTCGTTCGACTCGACGTCGATCACGACGCCGCCGGAGCGGCGCTTGTCGCGCCAGCCGTCGATGACGTCCGAGCGGCTCACGGCGGTTGCGTAGCGCGGGCGTCCGTCGCGCAGCGCGAGTCCGTTGAGATGGCAGCGATCCTCCGGCGCGAGTCGGGTGATCCACGGCGGCCGCCAGAGCGGGCGGAAGTTGTAGGCGTCGTCGGTCGTCGCGAGACAGTTGAACAGCGTGTTCGTGAACACGAGTCGGTCGTCGGCATCGACGGCGATGTCGTGCACGTCGACGTCGCCGGTGACGCGGGATTCGCGGGGGACGTAGACGGCGTCGTAGCCCTGGAAGGTGCCGCCCGGAGGCAGCGTGTTGCGGAAGCGCCAGATCTGGTAGAGCGTGCTGACGTGGAGTTCGCTCGCGGTCGCGTGCAGGCCCATGACGCGCTCGAGCGTGCGCTCGAACACCGACAGGCGCCCGTTGGGCTGAAGACCGATGAAGAAGATCTTGCCGGTCTGGTACGTGGTCAGGACGAGGCTCGCGCGGCAGCCGGCGAGCCAGGCGTTGAACATCCGCGAGGTCGTGACCTCGATCTTCGGCGCGTCGGCGGGCGGTTGGGGGCTCGTGCTCATGCGGTCGTGAGGATAGTCGAATCGGCGCCCCGGTCGCGCACGACGAGGGCGGTGATGGCGCTCATCCCCAGTTCGCGAGCAGGATGGCGAGATCCCCGGCATCGACGCCGCCGCTGCCGTCGAGATCGGCATCGCAGTCGGGCACCGGCAGACAGGTTCCCCAGGCGGCGAGGAGGATGGCGAGGTCGGCGGGTCCGACGGCGCCGTCGCCGTCGAGATCGCCGACGAGGGCGTCGGTCACGACCCAGGACGACAATTCGGCGTCGATCCAGCAGTTCATGCGGCTGGCCTGCTGTACGGTGTACGCGTCCCAGCATCCGGGTCCGCCGTAGCCCATGATGTTGGTGAAGTCGGTCTCGCCCCAGGGTTGACCGGAGCAGGCGTCCTCGCCGCCGGGCGGGAAACAGTCGTTGTTGACGGGGGTCGGCGGCGTGTCGGCGCAGTAGTCGCCGACGGCGTCGTTGAAGAAGCCGACGGGCGATTCCCAGCAGGCGCTGCAGGGCTGGACTTCGGAGACGCCGTGATGGGTGTGCCAGAGGCCGAGGTTGTGTCCGACCTCGTGGTGGATGAGACGCTGGCCGGCGCCGAAGTACTGTGCGCCCATGATGACGCCGCCGAGCGGGCCGAGGGCGTTGGGATCCCACGGGAACGTGCCGATGCCGCCGGGGAACCCGGTGACGTAGATGTTGCATGCCTCGCCGGGCGCGATGGCGTAGGTGCTCTTGAGGGCGTTCATGACATTGAAGTCGAAGCCGATGTTGCGGTAGGTCGAGTCGTCGATGTACGACCACGTGGAGACGAAGCCGATGCGCCAGGGCGCCATGTCGGTGTTGAAGGTCGCGATCTGGTCGATGACGTCCTGTTCGGTCGCGGCCGGATTCGATCCGTCGTCTTCGCGCACGATGTGGATGTGCAGCCGAACGACCGTGAGCGGATCGTCGGGCGCCGGGGTGTAGGCGTCACGGACGGCGGCGAGGTCGCAATCGCCGTGCAGCGGACATCCGCCGCCGGTGGGGACGTGCACGCCCGCGTTGCGATGTCGCCAGAGTTCGTCGGTAAAGCAGCGCGGGTGATCCGGCGCGACCGCGGCATCGATCGCGGCGACGGGCGTCGACGCGAGATCGCCGCCGGCGACGACGCCGACGGTGAGGAACAGCGCGGGGACGAGCGGCATGGCGGTTCTCCGGGTGCGGTGACGGCGTCGTTCGATTGTACGGAGGCGTGAGCGAGATGCGAGCATTGGTTGGCGCGCGGCGACGAGCGCGCGACACGGCCGCGCACCGACGGATGGGCGGGCATGGCGATCCGGGTTGGGTGGGGATCAGGCCGTGAGTCGGGCCTGCGGCGGATCGTCGGAGACGGCGACGCAGTTGCGTCCACGGGCCTTGGCGGCGTAGAGGGCGCGATCGGCGGACTCGACGAGGGCGGCGGTGGTGCGGGGGTGCACGCGGCGCAGGTCGGTGATGCCGAAGGATGCGGTGATGGCGAGACCGGGGTCGCGTCGCCAGGTCATGCTGCGGAGGTCGACGAGCAGTCGTTCGGCGACGTTGGCCGCCTCCTGCGCGTTGGTCTCGGGGAGGATGATGCCGAACTCTTCGCCGCCGTAGCGACAGGCGATGTCGCCCTTGCGTCCGTGGGCGAGGAGGAGTCCGAATCGTTCGAGGACCTGGTCGCCGAAGGGGTGACCGTAGGTGTCGTTGACGCCCTTGAAGCGATCGAGGTCGCAGAAGATGAGGGCGAGGTCGTTGCAGTGTCGTTCGGCGATGGCGACTTCCTCGCCGAGTCGCCAGTCGAAGTAGGCGCGGTTCCAGAGTCCGGTGAGGCCGTCGACCTGGGCGCGCTGAGCGAGCATGCGCACGAGGCGGCTGAGGCGGATGGCGGAGTTCACGCGGGCCTTGAGTTCGGCGACCTCGAAGGGTTTCGTGACGAAGTCGACGGCGCCGAGTTCGAACCCGCGGATCTTCGTGTCGACGTTCGCGTCGCTCGAGAAGAAGATGACCGGGATGTCGTGGGTCGTCGGATCGGCCTTGAGGTCCTGGATGATGTCGAACCCGTTGCGGTCCGGCATGTCGATGTCGAGGAGGATGACGTCGGGCAGGAGGACGCGGGCGAGCTGGAGCCCGTCGGCGGCGTTCGTCGCGGCATGGATCTGGATGCGCTCGTTGCGGAGGCGACCGCGAAGGAGCTGATGGATCAGTTCCGAGTCGTCGATCGCCAGCAGCCGCGCGTCGTGGTGCTCGTGCCGGTCATTCTGCATGGTCGCACCTTCCGGAACGGCGTGACGAGGGCGTGACGGTGCACGATGGCCCGCCGGCGCGGGGCGTCGACGGGCGGGGGGACCGGCATGGCATGTCAATCGACGTGATGGGCACCCGCCTGGGCTCGACGCAACTGGGACATGAGCGATTCGAATCGGTCCCGAGGGAGGGTCGAGCCGGGGGTGTGGATGGCGAGGGCGTGCTCGAGTTCGGCCGCGACTTCACTGATGGACGGGAATCCGTACCCGCCGGCCGCGCCCTTCAACTGGTGCGACAGTGACTGGACCTGTTCGAGGTTGCCGGTATCCCACGCCGCTTGCAGCACCTGGAGTCGGTGATCGAGTTCGGACAGGAAGAACTCGATGAGTTCGGCCATGTCCGCATCGTTCGCGAACTCGCTGATGAGCGGGTGCCGCGCTGCGTTCCCGTTGTCGACCTTCGACCGATTCATGCTCATCTGGCATCGGCACGATGACCCATCGACTTCGTTGATGATCGATGGTTTGGGTCACGATCGCGCACGGACGCCTGCGGCTCCCTGGGCGTTGGGTGCCGCGCCACCACTCGAAGCGGCACCCCGTGGATTATCGACCCCCTGCGTCGCCGGCATCGACCGGCGCCGACAGTAGTCACCCATGAGAGTCATGATAATCCGAGATCCGGACGAGGCGAGCGGGACTTTGGGAGAGTTGCAAGATGAGGAATCGTTCACCGGCGACGCCCGTCGGTCATGGCGTCTCGCGTGGCACGATCGTGACGCCGCCTCGGCGCGTCGCGTGCGCGCCCCGACCGGACCCGTCGGCCACCCACAGGCCAGAGATCGCGTCCATGTTGAGGAGCAACGCGGTCGATTCGTCCGAGTCGGGCCGGCGCATCGGGACGAATCGATCACCGACGTAGCGTGCGACGGACGACACGCGCACGGCGTCGATGAGTCCGTCGAAATGCGAGGTCGCCCGCCCGCGTCCGTCGACGTCGGCGCCGACGAGCAGCGGCCGGGTGTTCGTCCGTCGCGGGCCGGACTGCACGACGGTCGCGATGCGGACGCCGTCGAGGTACAGGCGCGTCTCCGATCCGTCGTACACGCCGGCGAGGTGATACCAGCGCCCGGTCTCGAGCATCGGATGATCGGCCCGGGCCTCGGCGTACCGGGCGCCGAGCATGATCGAGAACGACGGCACGCCGCCGCTCACGAAGAAGCCGTACTCCGAACTCTCGGTCTTCGCGACGAGGCCGGTGCGATCGCCGAAGCGTCGGGCGTTGAACCAGCACTCCAGGGTCAGGGGACCGTCGGGCAGCGGGACGAGGTCCGACGCGATCTCCAGAACGTCGTCGCGCCCGTCGAACGAGGCCGCCATGTCGATCGTCGCCGGCGGGGGAATCGTCACGTCGGCGGTGAGGTCGACCTCGATCCGGGCTGCGGGAAGGGCGAAGCGGGCGGACTCGGCGAGGTATTCGGCGAGGTACTCGATCTCGAGCGGGCGCACGGCGTCGTCGAGCCGATCATCGTCGCGCCGGATGTCGAACCGGAACGTCGCCGTCGTGCCCGGCGCAAGCACGCGGTGAACGTGGTCCGGCGTCCACCGCCAGTGACTGTCGGCACTCGTGGGACTCATGGTGACCTCGACGGGACGCGTGACGGGATTGCCGTAGACGACCTCGATGGTCGCCGCGGCATCGCCGGAGGCGTCGAGGAACACCCGTGGTTGAACGAGCGGCGGCGCGCCGGCGAGGCGGGTGGTCTCCTCGCTTACGCGTCCGGTGATGGCGCGCACGTCCATGACGCCGCCGACGGGCACGGCCGCGAGGGCGATCTGGTTGTGGCGCACGGTCACGAGATGGAAGTGGTGCAGGAATCCGGCTTCGGGAACGGTGCCGTCCTGCCAGCCGCCGGTGGTCGCGAGGGTGACGTATTCGATGCCGTCGACGACGCCGTCGTGGCGCATGCGGTGGATGTGTCCGGCGAAGACGGCGCGGACGTTTCCGGCGGCGGCGAGGAGTCGGTGCACGCGCACCCAGTCGGCACCGTAATGGCCGCCGAGCCATCGTGGGTGATGGAGGAAGACGAAGACGTGCCGCGCGTCGGCGGCACGGTCGAGCGTGTCTTCGAGCCAGGCGTACTGGGCGGGGCTCATGACCTGGCATTCGGGTTTGTTGAAGTTGCGTTCGCCGGTTTCGGGGTTGGCTTCATCGGAGTAGAGGATGATGAACCAGCAGTCCTTGTGTCGGAAGGCGTACCAGAGCGGCCCGAAGTGGGTTTCGAATTCGGATTCGTGTTCGTCGGCGGGTCGACCCTCGCCGCGCCAGTAGATGTCATGGTTGCCGGCGACGGGGAACCAGGGGCAGAGGAGTCGGTCCATGATGCCCTTGAACTCGCGCATCTGTTCGAGCCACGGGGCGCTGCGGGTGTAGCCTTCGACGAGGTCGCCGACGGTCATGACGAGGTCGGGTTCGAGCTGGTTGACGTCGCGCACGGCCTGGGCGAGGACCGTGACGCCGTCGGCGGGTCCGCCGGTGCGATCGCCGAAGATGGCGAAGGTGAACGCATCGTCTTCGTGGGGGAGCGGGAGGGCGGGCGTGTCGCGGCTCGTGACGAAGCGGGCCGGGTCGATCTCGTGTCCGTGCGATGCGCCTCGGGTGATCGCGTCATCGTGTCCGGGATGACCGAGCGTGGCCGGCGCGAGGAGGGCGCCGAGTCCGCAGACGAGGGCGGCGAGTTGGTGTCTCATGGTCGACGAGGATACCGCACGGGCGTCGCGTGTCGGCGTTGTGTGGTTCGGGTCGCGACGGCGCGTGGCTCACAAAAAGCAGCCGCCGGATCCGGGGATCCGACGGGTACCTTTCCTTACTTCAGACTCCGAATACCCCGTAGGGGATTTGAACCCCTGTTACCGGGATGAGAACCCGGCGTCCTAGGCCACTAGACGAACGGGGCGTTGGACCGGGAAAGGTAGCACAATCGGACCGGTGGAGTCAAGGGTTTGGCGTCGTGTCTTGACTGGTCGAAGGCCGGCTCTAGGATGCGTGACCGTCAGGAACGCCCGACGGCGCGAGAGCGTCGTCGAAGGAGATTTCAGAATGGTGCCGCGACGACCGCCCCGGGTGGGGCAGATCGGGTTCGTGTACGTTCCGCCGTATCGCATTCAGGGCGTGAGCGTCGCGGGCGAGCAGACCATGGTTCAGATTCCGGAGCTCGATGTCGCGTTCGACATCGGGATGTGTCCGCGGGTCGCGCTGGCGTCTCCGTACGTGGCGTTGAGTCACGCGCACATGGATCACGTCGGGGGGTTGCCGTACTACTTCAGCCAGCGGGTGTTCCAGCGGATGGGGACGGGCACGTGCGTGTGTCCGGAGCCGGTCGCGGAGGCGTTGCGGGCGATGATGCAGAGTTGGGTGGCGCTGGAGGACCAGCGCACGCCGCACGAGATCGTGCCGCTGCGTCACGGCGAGCAGATCCAGGTCAAGAACAACATCTTCCTGCGTGCGGTGGAGGTGAGTCACACGGTTCCGGCGCTGGGGTATGCGTTGATCGAGCGTCGCAGCAAGCTGCGGCCGGAGTTCGTGGACCTGCCGCAGGAGCGTCTGCGGGAGATCAAGCAGTCCGGGCAGGAGATCACGCGGACGATCGAGATTCCGCTCGTCGCGTACACGGGCGACACGGAGTTGTGCCCGAACCTGTTCTGCGAGTCGTTCACGAAGGCGAAGGTCGTCATCGCCGAGTGCACGTTCTTCGAGCCCGACCACAAGGCGCGCTCGAAGATCGGCAAGCACATTCACGTCGACGATCTTCAACAGTTGCTCGAGGTCTGGGAGGCGGAGACGGTGGTGCTCGTGCACGTGTCGCGTCGGACGAACATCGGCGCATCGCGCGATCTGCTGGCTCGTCAGCTCGGTGACGCGGCCTCGCGCGTCGTGTTCCTCATGGATCACGGGACGAACCGGGCGCGCTACGAGCAGCAGCAGGCGGCAAGCGAAGACCAGTGACGTCGACGCGCAGCATGTCCCGCGCATCACGCGGTTGCATGTCCCGCGAATCACGCGGTTGCATGTCCCGCGAATCACGCGGTTTCGGGTTGACGCTCAACGAGCCGTGAATTATCGTTGCGGCACTTCGTCGGGAACGTCGGACTCCGTGTCCGCCAGGTGGGCTTGGCAGCGTTTCCCGGTTTCCTCCGATCACCTCTCGCATCGTGCGACACTGATTTCTTCTGCTCATGGGAAGTCCGGATCCTGAGTTCTGGGATGCTGTCCGTGCGCATCTGCGGCAGCACTACGCGTCGATGTGTCGACACTGGTTCGACGACATCGAGGCGCTGGACCTGAGCCACGGCGTGCTCCGGTTGCTCGTGCGCGAACCGATCCAACTGCGCTACCTCCAGAAAAGCTGCCAGGACCAGTTCACCGAAGCGCTCCAGGCCGTGAGCGGGCGGCTCATCGTGGTTCAGTTCGTCGGTGAGCACGAGCTCGGGCGCGCGGCACCCCATCACCATGACGGCGGGCGGACCCGTTCGGGCGCGTCGACGAGTGCGCGGCCCGGCGGGACGAACGGCACCGGTTTCAACCCGGACGGTGCCCACCCGGCCGAGTCCCGGCCGGCCGGCTCCGGACCCGCCGACACGAACGGGCACGCGACGCGACCCGCCACGCCGTCGGCCGGTCTGCGCGAAGGCCTTCTGATCAGTCCCGATCATTCGTTCGACCAGTTCGTCGTCGGACCGGGCAACCGGCTCGCCCATGCCGCGGCGGTCGCCGTGAGCGACAAGCCGGGCCAGTCGTACAACCCGTTCTTCATTCACGGCGGGGTCGGCCTGGGCAAGACGCATCTCCTCCAGGCCATCTGTCAGACGGTGTTGCGTCGGAACCCGGACTTCCAGTTGCACTACGTCTCGTGCGAGAGCTTCATGACGGAGTTCCTCGAGGCGGTGCAGGCGGGCGAGATGTCGAACTTCCGTCACCAGTACCGCAACGTCGACATGCTCGTCATCGACGACATTCACGATCTCGCGAAGCGCGATCGGACGCAGGAAGAGTTCTTCCACACGTTCAACACGCTCCACCAGGCCGGCAAGCAGATCGTCCTCAGCTCGGATGCGCCGCCGAACGAGATCCCCGACCTCGAGGAGCGCCTCACGAGCCGCTTCAACTCCGGACTCGTCGCCCGCATCGACAAGCCCTCGTACGAGACGCGGGTCGCGATCGTCAAGCAGAAGGCCCGCCTGCGCGGGCTGCCGATGCCGGACGACGTCGCGAACTACATCGCCAGTCGCATCGACACGAACATCCGCGAACTCGAAGGCGCGATCACCCGCATCCAGGGACTCGCGATGGTCAACGAGGCGCCGATCGCCCTCGACATCGCCAAGGAGGCGATCGGCGACACGAGCGCCGACACCGACGCGCGGCACCTGACGATCCAGGACATCCTCGAACTCATCTCCGACTACTACGGCATCAAGGTGAGCGAACTGCTCTCCAAGCGACGACACAAGTCCGTCGCCCTCCCCCGACAGGTCGGCATGTGGATCGCCCGGCAGCACACCCGGTTCAGCCTCGAGGAGATCGGCGGCTACTTCGGCGGGCGCGACCACACCACCGTCATGCACGCCGTTCGCACCGTCGACGCCCGGCGCCGGGACGATGCGACCCTCAACCAGGACATCCTCCGCCTGGAGACGACGCTCCTGCACGCCTCAACCTGAGATCCCCGAGGCCCGACGGTCGCCCGACCCAGCACCGAACCCCGGCCACCTCCCCACGACCACCCGT
This sequence comes from Phycisphaerales bacterium, assembly GCA_020427625.1. Lineage (GTDB taxonomy): Bacteria > Planctomycetota > Phycisphaerae > Phycisphaerales > SM1A02 > JAGQOI01. The sequence goes on from JAGQOI010000489.1 coordinate 18,529, forward strand.
CCAACCCCCGCCGGAACGATGCCGCCGCACCCGCATCCAACCCTGTCAATCATCTGTGGATAACCTGCCACTTCGCGCCGGTGGGTGACGGGCGGCGTGCTGACCGGATCTGGGCAGACGGTGGACAACCCTGTCGGATGGACCGGTATCAACATATGTCCATGCCCGAAGATGTCTTCGGCCGACGGCGTCCGTCATCCAACCGTCAGTTCGTTCAGCGCCCTTGACACGTCGCAATCATCGTCGTGCAAACAGGTTGTGCGCGGACGCGACCGGTTGTCCCCAAGTTGTCAGGCCTCTTAACGATGATGATGAAGAACGTTAAGAGAGGGGTGGAGATCCGACGGAGCGGACGCCGAGGCGGAGCACGGTCGCCGACACCGTCAGGCTCACCGCCGACGCAGGCCCTGAACGGGTCATGTGGGTAACTTGTGGGGTCATGGCTGGCAGCGGGTGCAGAACACGGTGGCTCGCTGGGCGATGCGGATGCCGGTGAGCGTCTCGCGGCACCGGCGGCAGGGTTGCCCGGCGCGTCCGTACGCCAGGTGACGATCCGCGAACGAGCCGGCGTCGCCGTTCGCGTCGACGTAGTCCCGCAGCGTGCTTCCGCCGGCCTCGATCGCGTTGGCCAGGATGTATCGGATCGCGGTCGCGAGGCGGGTCGCTTCGCGGGCCGTGATCGCGTCCGCCGATCGGGTCGGGTTCAGCCGGGCCCGGAACAGGGCCTCGTCGGCGTAGATGTTGCCGACCCCGGCGACGACCGCCTGGTCGAGCAGTGCCGCCTTGACGGCTCGGGTCGTCCGGGCGAGCGCGGCCTGCAGGTCGCGGGCGGGAACGTCGAGCCCGTCCGGTCCGAGGCGCGCCCAGCGGAGCGCGTGCAGTTCGGCGCGGGAATCGAATGCCCAGAGTCCGCCGAAGCGTCGCGGGTCGCGGAACGCGAGTCGTCCGAGCGCGCGTCCGGACGGTGATTCGAGATGCCAGGTCGCATGCACATGATCGGTGCGCGGCAACCGTTGTCCCGGCGACTGGTAGCACAGTTGTCCGGACATGCCGAGGTGGATGCAGACGGTGCGATCGTCATCGGTGATGATCGCGAGTTGCTTGCCGCGTCGGGCGAGCGTCGTGATGCGTCCGTCGCGGAGCAGGCGTCGTCCGACGGATCGCGTCGTCACGTCGTGCGGGTGGCGGAGGATGTCGCGTCGATGGAGCGTGACGGTGCGGACGACGGCGCCGACGAGATGCGGCGCGAGGGTGCGTCGAAGGTGCTCGATCTCGGGGAGTTCGGGCATGGGGATGAGTCGTCTCGATCGCGGGTGGGATCGTCCGGGTCCGGCGCGGGGAGTATACTCACGACGCGTCGGCGGCCGCGGGTTCGTGGCGCGACGCGAGTCCAATCGCGGCGAGTTGCCGCGCCAGGAGTACACGATCGATGACCGATCCTCTCGACGTCCGACCGGCCGTGCAGTCCAGCGATCCCGGTTCGGCCGCGGCCGAGGTCGGTTCGGCGTACCGTCGCATCAGCGACGAGATCCACAAGGTCATCGTGGGCCAGGACGAGGTCGTCGACGAGTTGCTGCTCGCGATGATGTGCGGCGGTCATGCGTTGGTGGAGGGCGTGCCGGGCCTGGCGAAGACGCTGCTCATCTCGACGATTGCGCGGACGATGAGTCTCGGCTTCTCGCGCATCCAGTTCACGCCGGACCTCATGCCGTCGGACATGACGGGCACGGAGGTGATCGAGGAGGACAAGACGACAGGCGCTCGCGAGCTGCGGTTCGTGAAGGGTCCGATCTTCTCGAACGTGATTCTCGCCGACGAGATCAACCGGACGCCGCCGAAGACGCAGGCGGCGCTGCTCGAAGCGATGCAGGAACGTCAGGTCACGGCGGGCGGCGTTCGTCATCCGCTGCCCGCGCCGTTCTTCGTGCTCGCGACGCAGAATCCGATCGAGCAGGAGGGGACGTACCCGCTGCCCGAAGCGCAGCTCGACCGGTTCATGTTCAACATCCGCATCGAGTATCCGTCGGAGGACCAGGAACTCCAGATCGTGCAGCAGACGACGGCGCTCGAGACGACGGAGCTCGATCGCGTGCTCACCGGCGAGGACGTGCTGCGGATCCAGAGTCTCGTCCGGCAGGTGCCGGTCGCCGATCATGTCGTGCGCTACGCGCTGCGCCTGGTGCGGGCGACGCGGGTGCGCGAGGCGAGCGTGAAGCCGGAGATCGTGCAGAACTACCTGAGTTGGGGCGCCGGTCCGCGGGCGAGCCAGTACCTCGTGCTGGCCGCGAAGGCCCGGGCGATCCTCGCCGGATCGCTGCACGTCACGCCGGAGCACATCCAGTCCGTCGCCATGCCGGTGCTGCGCCATCGCATCATCACGAACTTCAACGCCGAGGCCGACGGCGTCACGACCGATGCCATCGTGCGCGCACTCATCGAACAGATCCCGGTGGACGGGTCCGATCCGGCGACGACGCGGCGGATGGACTCGGTGATGCGCTGATCCGGCGCCGAGGCGTCGATCAGCCCGCGATCCAGCCGGCCATCCGCGTCGCGGCGGTGTCGGCGAGTTCGGTCATCACCTCGTCCGCCGTTCGGCCGGAGCGCTTGAGCACCGCGAACCCGTGGTCCGCACCGTCGACGATGTGCAGGCAGGCCCGCGGGCCGAGGGCGGCGACGATCGGACGCAAGAGGTCGAGATCGGCGAGCGCGTCGCGCGTGCCCTGGAGGAACAGCAGCGGCAACGCGACCGTCCTGAGATGAGTCGCGCGGCCGGTGCCGGGACGCTTCGCCGGATGGAGCGGGAAGCCGACGCAGACGAGGCCACGCACATCGAGGCCGGGCGGCGCGGCGGCCGCGGTGGTCGTCATGCGACCGCCCATGGACTTGCCGCCGGCGAACCGGGGGAGATCGGGCGCGAGATGCGCGACGTGATCGACGGCCGCCCGGACGGTCGCGACGAGCGTGCGAGGCGGGTCCGGTCGTCGTGATCCGGCCTGCATGTACGGGAACTGGTATCGAAGCACGGCGACGGCTCGTTCGGTGAGCGCGTCGGCGAGTCGGGTCATGAACGGATGGTGCATGCCCGCGCCGGCGCCGTGGGCGAGGACGAGCGCGAGTCGGGCGTCGTCGGGTCGTTGCCAGACGGCGTCGACGGCGCGGCTCACATCGGGCACATCGATCTCGACATCGGATCGAATCACGTCGGGACTCGCGACGGGTGGGACGAATCGGATGACGTGCGCGGGGGGCGGGGAATCCGGTCCGCCGCGCGTCGGTACAACGGCTAGGATACACCGACCCCCACCGAGGACGTGCGCATGCCTGGCCCCGCCGCCCGCGCGGAGAACTACCTCGCTCCCGAGACGCTCGTGCAGCTTGCGCCGTTCGAGTTGCGGGCGAAGATGATCGTCGAGGGCGTGATGAGCGGCATGCACCGTTCGCCGTACCAGGGCATGGCGGTCGAGTTCGCCCAGCACCGGCAGTACGTCGCGGGCGACGACCTCAAGCATCTCGACTGGAAGGTCTACGGTCGTTCCGACAAGCTGTACGTCAAGCAGTACCAGCAGGAGACGAACCTCGACGTCATCGTCATGGTCGACGCGTCCGCCTCGATGAGATTCGGCACGCTGGACGTGAAGCGGGACTGGGGCGGCACGGACGCGAGTCGTCAGCACGGGGTGTGGACGAAGTTCGACCATTCGACCGCGATCGCGGTCGCCGCGGCGTACCTGTGTCTGGCGCAGCAGGATCGCGTCGGGCTCGTCATCTTCGCCGACGAGATCCGGCACATGGTGGCGCGGAGCAGTGCGGGCGAGCAGTGGCGTCGGATCGTGACGGCGTTGAGCACGCATCCGGTCGACGCGCGGACGAACCTGGCGAAGGTGACGGACCAGGTGCTCGGCAAGGTGACGAATCGCGCGTTGTTCGTGATCATCTCCGACTTCTTCGACGATCTCGATGCGATCCGCAGCGCGTTGGCGCGGTTCCGGCACCGGCGTCACGACGTCGTGCTGCTTCAGCCGCTCGATCGGCAGGAGATGCGGTTCGACTACGCCCATCCCGCGCCGTTCGAGGGTCTGGAGGGCGAGGGTCGGCGTCGGATCGATCCGCGGGCGCTGCGGGAGGCGTATCTCGACGCGATGGTCGCGCACGTCGACGGCATCGCGACGACGGCCCGCGGCTTCGGCTTCGACTACGAGCGTCTCGACACGCATGAATCCGTGGGTCCGGCACTGAGTCATCTCCTCGCTCGCCGCAACGCCTTCATCAAGCGGAGCAAGCGGTCATGACGTTCATCACGCCGGCCCTGCTCGTCGCCGGACTGCTGGCCGTCGCGGTGCCGATCCTCATCCACCTGCTGAGCCGTCAGCGTCGGCGCCCGATTCCCTGGGCGGCGATGCGGTTCCTGCTCGAGGCGATCCGGCGTCAGCGTCGGCGGCTCCAGATCGAGCAGATCCTGCTGCTCGCGGTGCGGTGTCTGATCCTCGCGGTGCTCGGCTTCGCGCTGGCGCGTCCGCTCATCGAGCGCACCGGTCTGCTCGATGCCGGCGGGAATCGCACGGTCTACCTCGTCATCGACAACGGCCTCGCATCGGGTGCGCTCGACGATGACGGGACCGCCGCGCTGGAGCGTCATGTCGCGGCGGCGACGGGCATCGTGCGGGCGCTGGATGCCGGGGATGTGGTGGGCGTGATCACGGCCGCGCGTCCCGCGCGGGGCGTGCTCGTGCCGCCGTCGAGCGATCTCGACGGGGTCGTGCGTCTGCTCGACGGTCTCAAGCCGTCGGCCGCGCCGTCGGACATCGGCGGTGCGCTGGCGATCGCAGGCGAGGTGCTCGACCAGGTCGAGGCGTCCGCGGCTCGGGGCGCGGTGTATCTGCTGAGCGATTTCCGGACGGGTTCGGTCGCCCTCGACGAGCCGCTGCCTCGGACGCTGCGTGACATTCCGGAGCGCATCGCGCTGATCGCGACGTCGCCGGCGGAGACGTTGGCGCCGAACGTGCAGATCGTCGCGATCGAGCCGCTGCGTCGGTTCGTACTGAGCGGCGCGTCCGACGTCTCGAGCCAGGTGACGGTCCGTCTGCGGCGCACGGGCAGCGATCTCGCGCGGGAGGTCACGCGTGTCTCGCTCTCGGGCAACGGCGTGTCGGCGGGCGATGCGAAGGTCGTGCTGTGGGAGCCCGGCCAGTCCGCGGCCTCCATCGACTTCATCGTGCGCTACGCCGAGCAGGGTCGCGGCGAACTCGGGCTCGTCGCGACCATCGAGTCGGATGCGCTCGACGCCGACAACGAGCGTCAGTCGGTGCTCGCGCTGCGGGACCGCATTCGCGCCGTGCTCGTCGATCGGCGCACGTTCGGCTTCGACCCGAGTCTCGAGGCGATGAGCGCCGGACAGTGGATCCGGCGCGCGCTCGAACCGAGCGACGACAGCCCGTTCGAACTCGTCCAGGTCGAGCCCGAGACGCTCGACCTCGCGGACCTGCGCGTCGCCGACGTCGTGATCCTCCCTCGACCCGACCTCGTCACCGAGACGGGCTGGCCGATGCTGAAGGCGTTCGTGGATCGCGGCGGACTGCTGTTCGTGACGCCGCCGGGCGAGACCAACGTCCACCAGTGGGTCGACCACCTGGGGCGCGACCTCGATCTGCCGTGGGGGATCGGGATCGAGACGATCGATGCGCCCGGCGGCCTCGCGCTGTCGGGCGAACAGCCGGCGTCGGAACTGCTGCGGATGATCGCCGGCGACCTGAAGGACCTCGTCGCGCCGGTCGTCACGACGCGTCGACTCGTCATCGACGGTGAACAGACCCAGGCGTCGCGCGTCGTGCTGTTCGCCGACGGATCGCCCTTCATGATCGCCGGCGCACCGGGCCTCGCGGAGAGCGAACGCGACGGGTCGCGGTCGCGCGGGCTCGTGCTGTTCATCGCGGCGGCGCCGCAGTTGTCGTGGACGAATCTTCCCAGCAAGCCCTTCATGGTGCCCCTGTTCCATGAGTCGATCCGGCAGGGACTGAGCCTCGTGCGCGGGAGCGGCGACGGCGTGCTGGGTCGCGGGGGAGCGCTGACCGTCGCGCCGGGGGCCGCGGAACTCCGGGCCGAGAGCGGCGTCGGCGTCGCGCTCGATGCGACGGGTCGTCCGGAGCGTGAACTGGACGAATCGGGACTCTACGAAGTGCGCGATGTCGCGGGCCAGCCGATCGGGTTGCTCGCGATGAACGTCGATCCCGAAGGCGCGCGGACCGATCCGCAGAGCGAGGCCTCGATCCTGGAGTGGCTCGCGACGTCCGGCGCGTGGACGACGGCGAGCGGCGACGGGTTGGCGTCGGTGCTGCGCGACGTCGCCGGCGCCTCGCCGCTCGCGGGCATGGCGTTGTGGATCGTCCTCGCGCTCGTGCTGATCGAGACGGTGCTCGCGCGTCGGTTCAGTCATGCGTATCGCCAGTCCGGGCGTCCGCGCCTGGGTGCGAGCGCGGGGGTGACGACGCGTCCGCGCCTCGGGCCGACGATGTCGGCGACCCGCGGAGGTGCCGCGTGAGTTCCGATCTCATCCGCTGGCTGCTGGACCTCGACATCATTCCGGCGGGCGCCGAGGGCGTGCATCTCGCCTGGGAGCGTCCCTGGCCGGGGTGGATGTGGGCGCTGCTGACGGTGTTCGCGGCGGTCTACGCGGGTTGGTCGTACAGTCGTCTGGACGGGCGGCGGCGGGGTCGTGCGCTGCTCGCGGTCGGGCGGTTCCTGCTCATCATGCTGGCGCTCGCGCTCGTGAGCGGCCCGATGCTCGAACTGCCGCGGGAGACGAAGGAGGAGGACTGGGTGCTCGTCCTGCTCGACCGCAGCGCGTCGATGACGATCGCCGATCTCCAGCGGGCCGACGGGCGACAGACCCGTGATGCGCAACTGCGCGAGACCCTGTCGGCGCATCGCGAGACGTGGACCGCGCTCGACGAGGAACGCCGCATCGTCTGGCTCGGGTTCGATCGCGGCGCCTTCGACCTCGCGCCCGCCGACACCGACGACGTCGTCACGCTGGAGGAACCCGCGGGACGACGGACGCGCCTGAGCACGTCGCTCGAACAGGCCATCCAGCGGGCCGCGGCCCGTCCGTTGAGCGGCATCGTGGTCTTCAGCGACGGGCGCACGAGTGATCCGCCGACCCGGGCGCTCATTCGGCGGCTCCAGGCGGACCGGGTGCCGGTGAACGTCGTGCCGCTGGGTTCGGACGCGGCGGTCGGCGACCTGGCGATCCGTCGGGTCGATGCGCCGGACCGCGCGTTCGTGCGCGACAAGGTGCCGGTGCGTCTGGAGCTCGACCAGCTCGGCGCCGAGGCGCTGGCCCGCGGCGCGACGGTGAAGCTCATCGACGAGGTCACGGGCGAAGTGCTGGACACGGCGGAGATCGATCCCTCGGATCCCGGCGCCGACCTCATGCTCACGGCGAAGCCGATGCTCGCGGGCGAGGCGACCTGGCAGGTGGTCATCGACGTCGCCGACGAGGATCTCATTCCGGAGAACAACCGGCGGAGTTTTCAGATCGAACTCATCGACCGGCCGCTCAAGGTGCTGTACGTCGACGGCTACCCGCGCTGGGAGTATCGCTTCGTGAAGGACCTCATCGTCCTCGAGGAGTCGATCGAGAGTTCGGTGATGCTGTTGTCGGCGGACCGTGATTTCGCGCAGGAGGGCAACCTGCCGATCACGCGCCTGCCCCGTTCGCCGGAGGAGTTCGCCGAGTACGACGTGATCATCATCGGCGACGTGCCCGGGACGTTCTTCTCGCCGGACCAGTTGGAGATGATGCGGGCGACGGTCGCGGAGCGCGGCGCCGGGTTGTTGTGGATGGGCGGCGAGCGGTCGACGCCGAACACGTACGCGGGCACGGCGCTGGCGGACCTGCTGCCGATGCGGGGGTCGCTCTCGCTGCCGCCGCTCGGGGAGCCGGTGAACATCGTGCCGACCGAGCTCGCGACGCGACTGGGCGTGCTGCGTCTGGCGACGAACGACGAGATCGGGTGGCCGGCGGACCTTGTGAGCGAGCGTCAGCCGTGGTCGCGTCTGCGGTACGTGCAGCGGATCGAGCCGTCGCGCCTGAAGCCGGCCGCGGAACCGCTCGCGCAGACGCTCCAGCCGATCGGCGACGTGCAGTATCCGGTGGTCGTGCACATGCGGTACGGGTCGGGGCAGACGATCTACGTCGCGACGGACGAGGTGTGGCGGTGGCGATTCGGGCGGGGCTCGCGTCTGCCGGAGCAGTTCTGGCTCCAGATGATCCGCATGCTCGGACGCGATCGCATCGTCGGCGGCGGGTCGGAGCCGGTGCTGCTCACCGTGACGCCGCACCGGTTGTCGACGGCGCAGCCGATGCAGATCGATCTGCGTCTGCTGGACGCCCAGCTTGCCGAACGTGGCGTGGACGGGGTCGCCGCGGTGATCGAGGACGCGGACGGGCGGGTCATCGCGGACGTCGATCTCCAGCGTCTCGACGGCGACACGGCGCGGTTCGTCGCGACCTACCTGCCGGAGGTGTCGGGGGTGCTCACGGTGCGCATCGTCGCGCCGGCGTTGCGCGACCTCGACCTGCGAACGACGGTCGAGGTGTTTCAGCCGGACGACGAACTGCGCTGTCCGGAGACGGATCACGCGCTGCTCGCGTCCCTCGCGACGGAGACGGGCGGGCGCGTGCTGGCGCCGGACGAGATCCCGCTCCTCACCGATCCCGCGTTGTCGCTGCTGCCGAACCGATCGGTCCGCACGGAGACGTCGATCACCGAGTCGATCTGGGATACGCCCCTCGTGCTCATGCTCGTGCTCGTCCTGCTCACCGCCGAGTGGATCGGACGCAAGGTCATGCGCCTCGCGTGAGGTTCATTCCACGTTCGGATCGCGGAGCAGGCTTCCGAGGGGATCGCTCGGGTCCTCGCGCTTGCGGCGCAGACGGTCGATGACGAGCGGCGGGACGAGGGGGGCGAGGCGCTCGAGCGACCCGCCGAGGGCGGCGACCTGCTTGATGAGGCTCGAACTCGTGAAGGCGTACGCCTCGCCGGTGATGATGAACACCGTCTCGATGTCCGCGACCTGGCGGTTCGTGATCGCGAGTTGGGTCTCGGCGGCGAGGTCGATGATGTTCCGGATGCCCCGCAGGATGACGCACGCGCCGACGGCGCGGGCGAAGTCGACGGTGAGTCC
>JAGQOI010000490.1 GCA_020427625.1 Phycisphaerales bacterium
CGGCATCACGGCGTGGTTCGTGGTGCGCTACCGCCGGACGGATCACGCGGCCGCGCCCGCGGGTCCGGAACACAACACGCTGCTCGAGGTCACCTGGACGATCATTCCGCTGCTCATCGCGATCGCGATGTTCTATCTCGGCATGAAGAGCTACATCGAGCTGCGCGTCGCGCCGCCCGACGCCTATGTCGTCTACGTCACGGCCCAGAAGTGGTCGTGGACGTTCGACCATCCCAACGGCGGCCAGGAGATCGGCGAACTCCACGTGCCGGCGAACCGGCCGGTGAAGTTCGTGATGGCGTCGCAGGACGTCCTGCACGCGATGTTCGTGCCCGACTTCCGCGTGAAGCAGGACATCGTGCCCGGACGCTACACGACGCTGTGGTTCGAGGCGCCCGAGCCGGGTCCGCACCGGATCTACTGCGCCGAGTACTGCGGCAAGGACCACTCCCAGATGACGGCGAACCTCATCGTCGTCGCCGAGGAGGAGTGGGACCAGAAGATCTTCGACATCGCGAACTGGATCAAGGACGTGCCCGAGGAGGAGATGCATCTCGCCGGCAACCGCCTCTATCCGCTGTGCCAGTCCTGTCACTCCCTCGACGAAAAGCCCGGGACCGGGCCGTCGTTCCGCGAGACGCACGACCTGCTCGTCAGCGGCGGCACGCGGACCTTCACCGACGGCACGACCGCCGTCGTGAACGAGGACTACATCCTGAACTCGATCCTCGTGCCCCAGGGCCAGATCGTCGAGACCTACACCGGCGCCATGCCGTCGTTCAAGGGCTCGCTCACCGAGAAGAAGCGACGCGCCCTGCTCGAGTTCATCCGGCAACTCAACAAGTACGACAACGCCGGCAACCTGATCACATGATCCCCACCGCTACCACCGCCATCCGCCGGCCCGGCGGAAGGATTCGACCATGACGACCCTCGGCGCCTCCCGACCCGCCAGCACGACGAACTATCTCAACCACACGCGTGGCGTGCTGTCGTGGCTGCTCACCCTCGACCACAAGCGCATCGGCCTGATGTACCTGGTCGCGGTGCTCACCTCGTTCTTCTTCGGCGGCGTGTTCGCGCTGCTCGTGCGCACGGAGCTCATTGCGCCGGGCGAGACGATCATGTCGCAGGACTGGTACAACCAGGCCTTCACGCTGCACGGCGCGATCATGGTGTTCCTCGTGATCATCCCCAGCGTCCCGGCCGCGCTCGGCAACTTCGTGCTGCCGATCATGCTGGGCGCGAAGGACGTCGCGTTCCCGCGGCTGAACCTGTTCAGCTTCTATCTCTGGATCATCGGCGCGCTGTGCATGCTCTGGGGCATCCTGAACGGCGGCATCGACACGGGCTGGACGTTCTACACGCCGTACAGCGTCGATCCGAACTCGGCGATGGGGGGCGTGATCCCGGCCCTCATGGGCGTGTTCATCCTGGGCTTCAGCTCGATCTTCACGGGCATGAACTTCCTCGTGACGATCCACCGTCTGCGGCCGCCGGGGATGACGTGGTTCCGCATGCCGCTGTTCCTGTGGTCGATCTACGCGACCGCGGTGATCCAGGTGCTCGCGACGCCGGTGCTCGGCATCACGGTGCTCCTGCTCATCCTCGAGCGGGCGTTCGGCATCGGCATCTTCAATCCCGCCCTCGGCGGCGACCCGGTGCTCTACCAGCACTTCTTCTGGTTCTACTCGCACCCGGCCGTGTACATCATGATCCTCCCGGGCATGGGCATCGTCAGCGAGCTCATCGCGGTCCATTCCCACCGGCACATCTTCGGCTACAAGTTCATCGCCTTCAGCTCCATCGCGATCGCCATCTTCGGCTTCCTCGTGTGGGGTCATCACATGTTCACCTCCGGCCAGTCGCCGCTGATGAACGCGATCTTCTCCGCGATCACGTTCAGCGTGTCGATCCCCTCGGCCGTGAAGGTGTTCAACTGGATGGCGACGCTCTACAAGGGCTCGATCAGTCTCAACACGCCGATGCTCTACGCGCTGGCGTTCATCTTCATCTTCGCGATCGGCGGCCTCACCGGCCTGCCCCTCGCCGTGCTCGCGACCGACATCCACCTCCACGACACCTACTTTGTCGTCGCCCACTTCCACTACGTCATGATGGGCAGCGCGCTCATCGCGATGATCGGCGGCCTCCACCACTGGTGGCCGAAGATGACCGGACGCATGTACTCCGAGTCCCTCGGACGACTCGCGTGGCTTCTCGTCTTCGTCGGCTTCAACGGCACCTTCTTCCCGCAGTTCGTCATGGGCTCGCACGGCATGCCCCGGCGGTACTGGGACTACGACGCCATCCCGATCTTCGAATGGTGCCACCTGCTGTCGACGATCGGCTCGTACATCATGGCCCTCGGCTTCCTGCTCACGCTGTTCTACCTGCTCAAGTCGCTGGTGAACGGACCGAAGGCGCCCGCGAATCCCTGGGGCGGCCGCAGCCTCGAGTGGCAGTGCAGCTCGCCGCCGCCGCACAACAACTTCGACGAGGCGCCGACCGTCGGCGACTGCTACGACTTCAGCGTCCTCGAATGGGACGAACGCGAGCAGGGCTACCACTGGAAGGACGACGCCCACACCACCGGGTGACGGCGACCCTCGACGAAACCTCCGTCCACCCTTGTCGAGTCGACAGGACAGGATCCGCACCGTGTCACACGATCACGACCACGACCACGACCATCCGTCGTTCCTCGCCCACCACTGGGACAACGCGGAACAGCAGTTCGAAGCCGGCAAGTTCGGCATGTGGCTGTTCCTCGCGACGGAAGTGCTCCTCTTCGGCGGACTCTTCGCCGGCTACGCGGTCTGGCGCCACAACCATCACGACGTGTTCGCCTACGGCTCGAAGTTCCTCAACACCATGCTCGGCGCCACGAACACCGCCGTGCTCCTCGCCAGCTCCATGACGATGGCGATGGCCGTCACCTTCGCCCAGCGCGGCAAGACGCGGGCGCTCCAGGTCTGCCTCGTCCTCACCCTCCTCGGTGCCGTCGGCTTCATGGTCATCAAGTACTTCGAGTACACCCACAAGTTCCACGAAGGCCTCTATCCCGGCGTCGCCCTCTACGGCGGACCGCCGCACCCGGAACAGTCGCACCTCTGGAACCCGGACCTGCCCGTCATCCCCGAGGCCGCCCTCGCCGCCAACGCCGCCGCCGTCGCCGTGCCCGGCGGACTCACGCCGCCCGCGGCACCCGTCGCCGAACCGACCACCATCGTCCCGCCCGCAGCCGCGCCGACCGGGCTCGTCACCGCCTTCGTCGACCGCAACACGATCAGTCCGCACATGCCCGGCTTCTCCTACGAAGCGAGCGTGCACCCGCTCCAGGATCCCGAGCGCCCGGCCGGCCTGCACGTGTTCTTCAACATCTACTACATGATGACCGGCCTGCACGGCATTCACGTCATCGTCGGCGGCATCGTCATCACCTGGCTGCTCATCCGGTCGACCCGGGGCGAGTTCAGCGGCGAGTACTTCACGCCCGTCGATCTCGGCGGCCTGTACTGGCACGTCGTCGACCTCATCTGGATCTTCCTGTTCCCGCTGTTCTACCTGATCTGACGGCCTCCGCCGCGACCTGCGAGATCTCACCATGGCTTCTGCCCCTCACGGACACGACGCGCACGACGACGCACACGGCATCGGACACGCCGTGCCGATCTCGACGCTCGTCATCACCGGCATGGTCCTCATCGGTCTGACCGTCCTCACCGTCGCCGCCCGCTACGTCGACTTCCATGCGTTCAACTTCCCCGATCTCAACATCGCCGTCGCGATGGGCATCGCCGTCGTCAAGGCCAGCATCGTGTGCCTGATCTTCATGCACCTGCTCTGGGACCGACCGTTCAACGGCATCGTCCTCGTCTGCTCCATGGCCTTCGTCGGACTCATGATCTCCTTCCTGATCCTCGACACGAACCAGTACGAGCCGGAGATCAAGGCCTACGACCAGGCCGTCCTCGCCGACTACGAGTCCGCCGTCACGACGAATGCCGAGGTCAAGGCCGCCAAGGATCGACTCAAGAAGCTCCAGGAACGACTCGACGCCGAGCCGGCGCCCGCCGCGCCGGCAAACTCCGGTGCCGCCGGCGCGGCCCGTTGAGCCGCCGCCCGGTCATCACGCCATGACCGCCCTCCGGTCACCCATCCCCGGCCGACGCGTCACGCCCTTCGATGATCCCGACCAGCGCTTCATCGCCGGGCGCTTCGGCATGTGGCTCCTGCTCGCGACGCTGGGCATGCTCTTCGCCGCGAGCATCATCGGATTCGTGGTCCTCCGCATCGCCGCGACGGATCCCGCGCGTCCGCCGCTGCCGTCGCTCCCGCCACTGCCCGTCGCCATCTGGATCGCGACGGCCCTGCTCATCGCGAGCAGCGTCACGATGCAGTTCGCCCTCGTCGCCGCCCGACGCGGGCGCCCCGGCGCCGTCGTCGCGGGCATGATCGTCACGACCCTGCTCGGTCTCGCCTTCGTCGGCGTCCAGATCGTCGCCTGGCGGGCCTGGCTCGCGCCCGCGGAAGCCGCCCTCGCGTCCAGCGGCGACGCGCACGTGTACATGATCCTCGGCTTCTACGTCCTCACCGGCCTGCACGCGGCCCACGTGATCGGCGGTCTGATCCCGATGCTCGTCGTCACCGCCCGCGCCCTGCTGGGACGCTACACGCCCGCCCGACACGACGGCGTGCAGTACTGTGCGATGTACTGGCACTTCCTCGACGCCGTCTGGATGGCGCTGTTCCTGCTGCTGCTGTTGGGCACGCCGTAGGGGCGGAACCGGCCGCAACGGTCGAGACGATCGAAGCCAAACTTGACATATCTGTCAAGTTTGGCTATGTTGTCAACAGAATGAAGGGAGCATCGTGAGCCCGATCCCACCGTTCACTGATGCCGGACTGCTCCCGCCGGGCGACTATGAGGTGACCTTCGGGGCGCTCCGGGGGTCGGTTCTGGTGCTTGGCCCCGGCGATCCGGCGGAGTGGCCGCACTGGGATGCGCGATGGCGGGAGCGGCTCGTCGGGAACCTGGAGGTCCTGGTGCGACAACTCTGGCAGGTGGGCGTCACGGAGGTGTTCGTCGATGGCTCGTTCGCGGAGGACAAGGACCATCCGAACGACATCGACGGCTATTTCGAGTGCGATCTGGACCGGCTCAGGACGGGCGAGGTGCAACGCGAGTTGAACCTGCTCGATCCGCACAAGATCTGGACGTGGGACCCGGCGTCGCGGCGACCGCATCGGGGCTCCCCGAAGAAGCAACTCCCGATGTGGCACCAGTACCGCGTCGAGTTGTATCCCCACGTGCCCGGCCTGCCCTCCGGCATCCGCGATCGGCACGGCAACGAACTCGAGTTTCCTTCCGCGTTCCGGCAATCGCGCCGCGACGGCCGGCAGCGAGGGATCGTGAAGTTGATTCAAGGAGGTCAGCCATGATCCGCAATGAGACGGAGTATCGCGAAGCGGTGGCTCGGCTCAAGGAGGAGCGGGATCGCCTTGACGCGCACCGACACACGCTGCTTGAGACGGGCCTGTCCGCAGATGAGGTCAAACGCGTCTGCGATCCCATGGAGTCGTTCCATCTGCAACTCAAGGAAGAAGTCGAGTCGTACGAGCGCCTCTCGCGAGGCGAGTTCGGCGCCTTCCAGAACCTGCGCGGCATCGGTCAGTTGCTCGTCGGCCTGCGCATCACCCAGGGACTGAGCCAGCGGGAACTCGCCCAACGACTCGGTGTGCACGAGTCGCAGGTCTCCCGCGATGAACGCAACGAGTACTTCAGCGTGACGCTCGAACGCGCCTCGCGCATTCTCGACGCCCTGAACGTCGAACTGCGGACGACGGTCGAGGATGCGGGAACATCGGGGGCCGCCGCGCCCTAGACCGTGCAGATGCTCCGACGCGTGAACACCACCAACCCCAGCGTCCACAGCACGACGCCGATGCCGAGGAGCACCGCGACGTCGGCCGTCGGAAATGCGCCGCGGCTCAGGATGTTCGCCGGCCGGTAGTAATGCAGCACGCCCAGGAATCCCACGCGATCCGCCGGCGCCCAGAACTGGCCGAGCACGTTCAGCAGCAGCGACCCGACCAGCGCGGCGAACACGATCGCGATCACCCGCCCCCGCCGGTCCGAACACGCCGACAGCACGAACGTCAACCCGCCCACGGCCACGTAGAGCGCGTAGAGGTTGACGAGGACCATCGCCAGGTGCGCCGCCGGCGGATGCGGCACGCCCGTGATCGCGGTGCCGACGAGATGACCGGCCAGCGCCATGAGCAGGATGAACACGCCGCTCGTCGCCCACACCGCCGACTCGCCGAGATACACGGCCCGTCGCGACAGCGGCCAACTCAGCAGCACGTCGATCGTGCCCCGGTCGATCTCCGCCGCCGGCACCCGGGTGCCGAGGAACAGACCGTGGGCGAAGATCAGCGCCAGGACGACCGGATGCACCCAGACGATGGCGAGCAGCATCTGCGTCGGCATGTCGTCAGGCACATCGGTGCCGAGCAGCGCGCTCATCAGGCCGCGGACCCACGGCATCTGCGACAGCATCGTGCCGATGCCGCCCTGGATCTGCGGCAGGATGAACGCGAAGAGCGTCTCGGCCGCGAACAGACCGAGCCCGATGAGCAGCGTGCCGAGCCAGACCTCGCGCAGGATCTTGAGGAACAGGCCGCGCATTACGACGGGACTCCCACGGGCGCATCGCCGTCCGGCGGGTCGACGGGCGATGCCCGATCGTCGAAGTCGTAGTACGTGCGGAACAGCGTCTCGAGATCGGGCGGGCCGATCGCGAGGTCGTGGACCGGGTGTGCCGCCAGCCACGCGAGGAGCGGCGCGGCGACGCCGTCCATCACGCACGTCCACACGCATCCGTCCCGACGGCGCACGGTGAGGAAGCCCGGCGGGCGCAGGTCGTCCGGCGCGGCACCATTGGCGAACGTGATGCGCACGGTGCGTCGGGCGCGCCGGCGCAGCGTCGCCAGCGGCTCGTCGGCGACGATCGTCCCGTCACGGATGATCGCGACCCGATCGCACAGATCGTTCACCTCGCTCAGGGTGTGGCTCGAGAAGAAGATCGTCGTGCCCCGGGCCGCGCGATCGCGGAGTTCATCCGCGAGCGTGATCTGCATGAGCGGGTCGAGCCCGCTCGTCGGTTCGTCGAGCACGAGGAGTCGCGGGCCGTGGGCCAGGGTGAGGATGAGTCCGAGCTTCTGGCGCATGCCCCGCGACATGCGCCGGACGCGCACGTCGAGGTCGAGCCGGAATCGATCGGCGAGGTCGCGTCCGGGGGCCGTGAGATCCGTGCCCCGCACGCCGCCGACGATGCGCAGCGCCGATCGTCCGGTCATCCACGGGTAGAGCCGAAGATCGCCCGGGAGGTATCCCGCGTCGCGCTTGATGTGGTGACTCTCGCGCCAGCAGTCGCGTCCGAAGATCGTCGCCTGCCCGGCGCGCGGGCGCAGGAACCCGAGGAGCACGCGGATGGCCGTGGTCTTGCCCGCGCCGTTCGGTCCGAGGAAGCCGAAGATGGCGCCCTCGGGCACGTCGAGATCGATCGCCGAGATGCCCCGCCGGCGACCGTACCCGCGCGTGAGTTGACGGGCGCTGATGATGCTCACGAGGCCGAGTCTACCGCGCCGTCGCGCCGGGCGTCGCCGCGGACGACATCGACCCCTACGGCGCGACCGCCGCCGCGTCCGGAACCATCGCGTGCCAGGCGAACCACAGCGCGAACCGCACGTCGACGTCCGCCGGCGCGTCGATGATCGCCGTCTCGTCGGTGACCCGCGAGAACGTCACGGCGCGGCCGGCGAGGTCGGTGGTCCACGATCCCGTCCCGACCTTCGCGGCCAGGTCGGACAGTGCGAACACGCGCCGCTCGTCGCCCGCGGCGATCTGCACGACCCGCGCCTTC
Source organism: Phycisphaerales bacterium (assembly GCA_020427625.1). GTDB lineage: Bacteria > Planctomycetota > Phycisphaerae > Phycisphaerales > SM1A02 > JAGQOI01. The sequence continues at coordinate 7,932 of JAGQOI010000490.1, forward strand.
GGCGCCCGTCCGCCGGGTTCGAGGACCGGGGTGATCGGGAAGTGGATCTCGTCGATCTTGTAGTAGCGCGAGTAGTCGATCTTGTTGTAGCGCGCGATGAGCGTCGGATTGCGGGTGAGCACCGTCGTGTCGGGATGATGCGAGGTCCAGTCGCCCCAGTGCGTGAGCGAGCACGGCAGCGCGTCGAGGACGAGTCCGTCCGCCGCGGCCGGTCCGACGACGGCCCGTCCCTGGATCTGGCACCACAGGCTCGACTCGACGGGGTCGCCTTGGGGGCGCGCGTCGAACATGAGGAGGTTGGAGTTGTAGATGAGTCCGCTCACGCGGAACTCGCGGGTCTCGCCGCCGACGGTGCGGTCGTAGACGATCGCGGAATCGCAGAGGGGATCGTACGTGACGGCGATCGCGCGCCCGCCGACGACGTCGTTGGCGATCGCGTGCCAGTTGAGCAGTTGGAGCGGGTACGCGCGGGCTTCGCCGTTGATCACGACGCCGATGATGCGGTCGGTCGAGACCAGATACTTGCCGCGCTGGGTCTTCAGATCCTCGGCCAGCGCCGCCCGATCGAGCGCCCGGGGCATGACGAGCGCCGACATGAGATCGCGCTGGAGCGGGCTCGCGAGGATCGCATCGTCGGGCAGCAGACTCGGCTCCAGGACGAAGCCGTAGGACTCGAGGTGCTCGCCGTCGCCCATGAGCCGCGGACCCGACTGGCCGAGCGCGGTGATGATCGACCAGAGCATCAGCCCGCCGACGAGCGCGGCAGCGATGATGAGCACCCAGCCGCCGTCCCTGATCGTGAGGCGGACGGGCTGATCGTGGATGGGCTGGGACGGGCTCATGTGGGACGTCCGATTCGGGCGGACCGCCGGCGCGATCCTGGGCAGGTCGGTGAGCGATCCCGCGATCCCCGGCGGCGATCAGGGGTGCGGGCCGTCCGTCGCGGCGGTCCGCTCGATCCACACCTCGGCCGTGCCGCTCGAAAACCCCGAGACGAGGCGGGTCAGCCCGTCGTGTCCGGCGTCGGTGCGGTCGATGACCATGAGCCCGAGGACGAGCGGAAGGTAGAGGAG
>JAGQOI010000043.1 GCA_020427625.1 Phycisphaerales bacterium
TGCGCCGTCGAGGTCACGAGCGAACGCACCCTGCGCCCGGTCATGGTCACGACCCAGCCCCACCCGGGATTCCCGACCGATCTCCAGGCCCAGATCATGGCGCTGCTGTGCCTCGCCGACGGCAACAGCATCATCACCGAGAAGATCTACCCCGAACGCTTCATGCACGTCGCCGAACTCACCCGCATGGGCGCGCGACTCTACCGGCAGGGACCGACCGTCATGGTCGAAGGCGTCGGACGACTCGTCGGCGCGCCCGTCATGGCGAGCGACCTCCGCGGCTCGGCCTGCCTCGTCCTCGCCGGACTCGTCGCCGAAGGCACCACCATCGTGAGCCGCGTCTATCACCTCGATCGAGGCTACAGCCGCCTCGAGCAGACGCTCAACGCCCTCGGCGCCGACATCACCCGCTTCAACCCCGATCGCGCCGCCGACCACAATCCCGCGGCCAGCGAGAACGCCTCAGTCACCGCCATCCGCGCGTCGGACCTCATGAAGAAGGACCGCTGACGCGACCGCGACGTTCAGACTCGGCACGCCCGGCGCCATCGGGATCGCATACACGCCGTCGCACGACGCCAGCGTCGACGACGACACGCCGCGACCCTCCGAACCGAACACGAACCCCCGACGACCCGACCGCGGGATCTCGGTGATCGATCGCGCGCCCGCGACCGACTCGGCGGCACACACCGTCATCCCCCACCGCGTCCGCAACCGCTCCAGATCCGCGCCCCAGTCCGCGCTCGTCGCCCACGGCACCGCGAACACGTGACCCATCGAGATCCGGATCGCCTTGCGAAACAACGGGTCGGCGCAGGTCGCGTCGAGGATGACCGCATCCGCGCCGAACGCGGCCGCGTTGCGGAACACGCTTCCGATGTTGTCGACATGGGTCACGCCTTCGCACAACACGACGCACCAGTCGCGTTCCGGATCGAGCCCGCCGAGCACCCGATCGACCGCATCGGCCGATGCCGCGGGCCGGCGCCCGCTCGCGAGCACGCCGCCGTGCACGCGGTAGCCGCTGATCGTCGACATCGCCGCGTCGTCGAGCACGTAGACCGGTCCCGCGTGCGCCTCGAGTCCGCCGTCGGCCCGCAGGCGCGCCAGGCGCGTCGGACTGACGAGGATCGAGTCCACGGTCCAGGACGACGCGAGGACGCGACGGAGGACCGGCTCGGACTCGACGAGGAACAACCCGTCGCGCCCGCGCAGATCGGCGTCGCGCACGTCGCGGTACGGCGCGAGACGCACATCGTCGAGCGACTCGACCGCGATCGCGTTCATTCGTCCCCGTCCGCCGGCACCGGCGGCCCGGGCGGGAGGATCTCCAGCAGGAGCGGCACTGCCGGCGGGACGTCGCCGCCCGGCAGGAGGTTCACGATCATGCTCATGTGATCCGCTACCACGATCCGACGCTCGGTGACGCCGTCGAGCCAGACCGACTCCATCGACACGACGCCGTCGCCGAGATCGTGCACGGCCCGGCGAAGATCGTCCGCGGCCTGCTCGACGCGCTCCGGCCCGGCCAGTTCGCGCAGCCACGCCGGCGACCGGTCGAGCATCTCCAGCGCCCGATCGGCGATCGTCTCGACCGTTCGTTCGCCCGCCGGCGAGAGGTGCGCCGCGACCGTGACGTGGCGCGTGAACGTCGCGAGCGGGCGGGCGTTGAGGTCGGTGAGGAACGCCGACTCGGGCAGGAGGTCGACGCCCGCCTCGCCGTCGCCGTCGGCCTCGGGTCCGGCCCACGATCCGCCGCGCAGCACGAACTGCTCGACCTGGTCGCGGATCTCGACGACGCCGCGGTACTTCGCCCAGGCGGAACCGTGGTTCGGCGTGCCGAGCATGACGAGGGTGTCGATGGCGGGCAGGTCGTCGGAGCCGCGTCCGTCGCCGGCGTAGTAGGCGGGTCGGGTGAGGACGTCGCGGAGGACGAGTCCGCCCATGGAGTGTCCGACGGCGTCGACGTGCACGACGCCGCGCCGGCGAAGATCGCGCAGGGCCGCGACGAGCAGGTCCGCGCTGCGATCGATCGGTCCGTCGTTGGGGTAGTCGAAGACGAGCACGACGCGTCCGGAGTCCATGAGCGGCGGGACGGCGTCGCGCCACTGCCAGCTCGGCGCATCGAGTCCGTGCACGAGCAGCACGACGCGCGGCGGCGGCGGCGCGTCGTCGAGGGCGATGCGCCCCATCGCGCTCGACGCCCGCCGGATGCCGTAGGTCGCGCCGTGATCCGACCACGGCGGCGTGAGCGTGCGCACGAGTCGCTCGCGGAGTCGCCGGCCGATGTCGGTGATGTGCGCGCGCCCGGCCGCGCCGTCGAACACGAGGCGCAGACGCTCGTCGTCGGCCTCGACGGACACGGTGCCGCCGGTGCGTTCGTGGAGGTCGTCGAGATCGAGGCGTGTCACGAGTCGATCGGCGGGCACGGTCCAGTCGAGGTGCTCGAAGACGTCGAATCGCGCCGGACGGTCGTCGGCGTGCCGCAGCGCGCGGAAGAGGTCGGCGACGGCGAGTCGTCCGTCGTGCAGCGGCACGTCGACGCGGAGCACCTCGTCGCTCGTGTCGACCGGACGCGCCGAGGCGAGCGCCGAGGTGCGCGGGGCGACGAGCAGCGCGACGAGCAGGATGAGCGGGGCGATGACGACGATCCGATGGCGCACGACGGGCTCCGGGGGACGGCAGTGGCTCGTCATGATACGTCTCGTCGACGGTGCGGAGTCCGGTGCGGGGCTCGCGCGGGCGTCGATCGTCCTCATTCGTCGAGCGCGAGCATGTTGAGCAGGGCTTCCTGGGCCTTCGTGTAGTTGTCGAGGCGTTCGCGGAGGTGCTGCTCGATCTGCCGCATCGAGTCGGGATCGGTGAGCCGGTCGCCGTGGGCGTCGAGGATGTTCTGCATCGACAGCGAGGTGTCGCGGAGGTCGGTCACGGCGACGGCGAAGGTCCGCGCGGCTTCGTAGAGCAGTTCGTGCTGGATCTCGTCCGGCGTCGCGCGATACAGGAGTTTCCACGGACTGCGCCGGAGTTCATTCGAGGCGAACTTGATCTGTTGCGCGGTGTGGCGGGCGTCGGTGACGATGTCGCGGAGTCCCGGCGTCGTGCGCTGGAACTCGGCGTCGATGCGCGAGGCGACGGTCGCGAACGTGTCGACGCCTTCGTGGGCACGATCGAGCAGGGCGTGGGCGCGGGGGACGGTCTCGTCGCGGAACGTCGCGACGAGCTGCCGGGCGTCCGCGCCGATCGCCTCGGCATGGTCGAGCGTGTTCCGCACCGGCTCGCGGGCGTCGGTGATGATGGCCCGGGCGTCGGCGACGGCGGCATCGACCTGATCGACGGTCCCACGTCCGGCGGCGAGGACGTCGTTCGCGGCGTCCATGGCGTCGTTGCCGCGCTGGATGGCGCGATCGACGGCCGCGACCCATCGGGCGTAGTCGTCGACGGCGCGATCGGTGAGGCCCTGGACGTTGGTGGTCGCGGCCTGCGCGCTGTCGAGGATGGGCACGATGCGGTCGGCGTATTCCTCGCGCACATCGCGCAGGAAGGTGCTGAAGGCCTCGACGTTGTCGAGGGTGCTGGCGATGTCGGCCGCGACCTCGGGTCCGATGAAGTCGTCGAGCATGCCGCCGGCGCGGGTCGCGTCGAGCGTTCCGCCCGGGGGGACGGTGGCGCCGGCGGCGGTGCCGGTGCTCGCGAAGTTGATGGCGCTCATGCTGCCGAGGAGCGGCGCGACGCGCACGGCGACGGCGTCCTCGTGGATGGCGACGGTGCGTCGGAGCCGGATCCGCACGTCGATCGCCTCGAGGCCGCCGCCCTCGGTCGCGTGAATCGGTTCGATGCCGGTGACGCGTCCCATGGGGAGTCCGCCGACGCGGACTTCGGAGCCGGGCTTGATGCCCTGGACGCCGTCGTCGACGCTGAAGCGGACGCGGTACGGGTGGGTCGGTTCGAAGTAGGTCCACACCTCGGTGAGGACGCCGATGACGGCCATCGTGAGCACGATCCCGACCGTCACGAACACGCCCGCGCGGACATTGTTCCGGGTGCGGTCGCTCGTCGTGGACATGATCGCTCTCCTTGCGGTGCGCGTCGCGGGCGACGTCGGCGCACAGTGTACCCGCGCCGCCGCCTACACGTCGCGCGTCGACTGGACCGACGGGCCGTCGGCGAACGACGGCGCGGCGGCCTCGCCGAGCAGGTCCTCGGCGTAGTTCCCGGCGGCCCGGCGGTTCGTGATCGGTCCGTCCGCCTCGCCGCGCAGGAACTGACGGATGAGCTGCTGCGTCTCGTCGAGTTCGTCCAGGCGCTCCCGCGGATGATCGCGCAGCACCTCGAACGCCTCGCGTCGATCGACCATGATCATGTTGCCCTTGTCGAGCATCGCCATGCGATCGGCGATCGTGAACGCGGAGTCCATCTCGTGCGTGACGACGACGCTCGTGACGCCGAGCTTCTTCGAGAGATTGCCGATGAGCCGGTCGATCTCGGCCGACGTGACCGGATCGAGGCCCGCCGACGGCTCGTCGTAGAAGAGGATCTTCGGATCGAGGGCGAGCGCCCGCGCGAGGCCGGCCCGCTTCTTCATGCCGCCGGAGATCTGCGACGGGAACTTGTCCGCGTGCTCGCGCAGTCCGACCTGCTCGAGCTTGATCTTCACCGTGATGTCGATGATCGTCTTGTCGAGGGTCGTGTGCTCCTCGAGCGGGAGGGCGACGTTCTCGGCGATCGTCATCGAGTTGAACAGCGCCCCCGACTGGAACAGGATGCCGAACCGCTTGCGCACCTCGTTGAGGCCGGGCTCGTCGAGCTCGTTGAGCACCCGGCCGAAGATCGCGACCGAACCCGAGTCCGGCATGATGGCGCCGATCATGTGACGCAGCATCGTCGACTTGCCCGAGCCCGAGCCGCCCATGATCACCATCGTCTCCCCCTCCACGATGTCGAGGTTCAGACCCTTCAGCACGGTCTGATCGCCGAATCGCTTCGTGAGATCGCGGATCTCGATCACGACGCGCTGCTTCGTCACGGCTGCTCACCCTCCGTCACCGCCGGCGACGACGCCGCGAGCACCCGCGACACCTCGCCCGATGACGACGCAGGATAAAGCAGATCGCCCGCGACGGGATCGAGGATGACCAGCCACCCCCAGGTCGCCCGAGGCGGCCAGCCCGAGGGATCCGTGAGCAGGAACGACGCGTACGCCGCCCGACCGCCACGATCGAACTCGATCTCGTACGCCATCACCAGGCCGCCCGGAACCGCCGCGTTCATCGCGACCGCGATCTCGCGGGTCGGCGCGGCGGCGGGCGCGGAGATCGACTGGATGTCGCCGTATCGACGCACGAGTTCCCGCATGAAGACCCGCGCCTCGTCCGCGGACTCCGGTCGCCCGAACGCCGACGCGAGGGCCGCCGGATCGTCGACCCCGGCGCGAAGGGCCGGCAGCGGCCCGTCGAGCACCGGCCGACGCACGGTGACGTGCCAGGCCCAGGCGAGACCGACATAAAGAACCAGCGCGACGCCGCTGATGACCAGGGCCGCGCGGGCCAGGCCCCGACCCGACCGATCCGGCCGCCGGCGCACCTCGCGCAGGCCGAACAACGCCAGAATCGGCGCGATGAGCGGCATCGGCGGGAAGCACATGATGAGACTGCAGCAGAAGGCCGCGAACGCCCACAGGCTCAGTTGCGGGCGCGTTGCCGCGACGGTCGGGACGATGACGACGTCATCCGTCGCGGGCGACGGCGCGGGCGGCGACGGCGCGGGCGGCGGCGGACCGGTCACGGGCGCCGGGTCCGTCGGCGCGTCGTCGGTCGGTCGGGGTGTCGAGTCGATCTCATCCATCGCCATCGGACGACGATCCGCCGGACGGGGGCGGCGCGACCTCGGCGGGCGGTGCCGTCCGGGCCGGGTCGACCGTCGGCGCGGCCACGGGCGTCGGCGCGGATCCGGGGGCGGGCAGTTCCATCGTCGGCGCGGTGAACGAGCCGGCCTGAACATGGTCGATCAGCGGCATGCCGCTCACGCTCGAACTCTGATTCGTGTCGATCCAGATGATCACCGACATCGAGCCGTTCGGCCCGACGAGGGTGTACGGCAGCGGCACGACGGTGGTGCCCGGGGGCGGCTGCAGGTTGGGCGCCTGTCCGTAGGCGCTGATCGAGAAGCTCGACGAGGTCGGCGCGCCGATCTGCGCGACGATGCCGCTGAAGAACGCGGTGATCTCATCGTCGGTCATCGAGGCATCGGCGGCGGTCGTGAAGTTCGCCCGCACCCCGATGACGTCGCCGCTGAGTCCCGGCTGAAGCACCGCGAGGCTGAGGCGGTTGAGCGGCGTCACGATGCCGAACCACACGCCCGCCTGGAGGAGGACACCGATCAGTCCGAGGACGATCCCGGCGATGGCGAGGCCCTTGCCGCGGACGTGCGGCTTGCCGGCGGAGAGTCCGAGGGCGAGGACACCCATGATGACGGCCGGAATGGACGTGACCGGCACGCAGCAGATCAGGCCGCAGATGAAGGACAGCACGGCCAGCACGCTGGTGCGGGACGTGGCATTCATCTCTTCGGGCGCGTAGGTCGGATCGAAATGCGTCATCGTGGCGGCCTCCTCAGGAAGGCGTCATGGTACGGGTTTCGGCGCATCGGGACCACCGGAGGCGGCCGCGGGCGTCGGCGGAAGGGTGAGATCGCCGAGTCGTCGATCGGCGAGCACGAGGCGTCGGAGCAGGCATCGGACCGTGAACGACCGCGGCTCGAACACGACGACGACATCGGCCGTCGCGGTGAGGTCCGACCGTTCGAACGAGACGAGCACGGACGCGGGCACGGCGTTCACGCCGCCGGAGGACGGCCCGATCGCGGTCACGGTGAGTCGCCGGAAGGCGCCGTAGCGATCGAGCGTCTCGCGTCCGAACGCCGCGATCGCATCGGCGTCGATCGCGGCCGTGCGATCGAGTCGGGCGTCGAGGGGTTCGCCGCCGGACTGCGCCGTCGTGAAGACGTCGTCGAGCATGACGGCCGCGTCGGCGAGCGTCTGTCGCTGCATGATGGATTGGAACTGGCTGAGGAGGCCGAACTGGACGACGGTCATGGCGGATCCGACGAGGATGGCGGCGAGGGCGGCGCGTCGGCCGCCGAGTCGTCCGCCGGAGCGTTGGATTCGGTGGAGGGCGACGATGCCGCAGAGGGTTCCGGGGACGGTCGCGAGCGGGCAGCAGCCGACGAGTGACAGCGTGAGCGCGACCCAGGCGAGGGCCGACGTCGGCGGCCGCGGGTCGCCGGCCGGCGACGGTGACTTGCCATCAATGCTCATCGATCCCCATTCAGGACGCGCGCCATCTCTGTTTCGGCGCGACACCGTACGGTAAACCCAGTGATCGCGTGAGACTACGGCGGATCCCCCGAAAACGCCACACGCCCGCCCGCCCCACCGCGCA
>JAGQOI010000491.1 GCA_020427625.1 Phycisphaerales bacterium
GAACTCATCACCCAGCCCTTCCTCGACGAGTTCTACGAGACCGCGGACGCCGCCCGCGCCGTCCGCGAGCGCCTGGAGGCACTCGCGCGGCTGCTGCCGTGGATCGCGACGATCGACGCCTTCCAGCACTGGCTCTACACGCATCCGACGCACACGCGGGACGAGCGCCGCACGCAGTGGGAATCGCTGGTCGACCGCTTCGGAGCCGCGCTCGACTGGAGCGGCCTGGAGGACGTCCGCGCCGTCGGCTGGCAGCGTCAGCTCCATCTCTTCGCCGTGCCGTTCTACTACATCGAGTACGGCATCGCGCAGCTCGGCGCGCTCGGGCTCTGGCTCCAGTCGAAGCAGGACCGCGGCCGGGCGCTCGCGAACTACCGGCAGGCGATGTCGCTCGGCGGGTCGCGTCCGCTGCCGGAGCTGTTCCGGGCGGCCGGTCTCGACTTCGACTTCGGGCCCGCGACGATCCGGCGTCTGATGGCGGCCGTGCAGCAGGAACTCGCCGCGCTGCCGGCCTGACCGTCCGCCGCCGCCTCCGAGGAGTTCCCGTGCCGTCATCGCTGCACATGTCGTCGGACGAGTTCCGCCAGCACGGGTACGCGGTGATCGACTGGATCGCCGACTACCTGCGCGACGTCGAGCGTCACCCGGTGCTGTCGCCGGTGCGGCCGGGCGAGATCCGTGATGCGCTGCCCAAGTCGCCGCCGCGCGAGGGCGAGCCGTTCGAGCAGATGCTCCAGGACGTCGACGACCTCATCCTGCCGGGGATCACGCACTGGCAGAGTCCGCGGTTCTTCGGGTTCTTTCCCGCGAACACGTCCGGGCCGTCGATCCTCGGCGACCTGCTCGCGTCGGGCCTCGGCGTGCAGGGCATGCTGTGGGCGACGAGTCCCGCGTGCACGGAGGTCGAGACGCTCGTGCTCGACTGGCTCGTCGAGATGCTCGGGCTGCCCGAGCGCTTCCGCTCCACGAGCAGCGGCGGCGGCGTGCTCCAGGACACGGCGTCGAGCGCCTCGCTCTGCGCGCTCCTCGCGGCCCGCGAACGGGCGACCGAGTTCGCCTCGAACGAGCGCGGCAGCGGCGTCGCGCCGCTCGTCGCGTACACCTCGAACCAGGCCCATTCGTCCATCGAGAAGGCGATGAAGATCGCCGGACTCGGGCGCGAGAACCTGCGGCTCATCGACGTCGACGAGCACTTCGCGATGCGCCCCGACGCGCTCGACGACGCGATCCGCGCCGACCTCGACGCCGGACGAGTCCCCTGCTTCGTCTGCGCGACGGTCGGCACGACCTCGTCCAACGGCATGGATCCGGTGCGGGCGATCGGCGCGGTGTGCGCGGCTCACGGGATCTGGCTGCACGTCGATGCGGCGATGAGCGGCACGGCCGCGCTGTGCGAGGAGTTCCGCGTCCTCCAGGACGGTCTCGAACTCGCCGACAGCTACTGCTTCAACCCGCACAAGTGGATGTTCACGAACTTCGACTGCGACTGCTTCTACGTCGCCGACCGCGCGACGCTGATCCGGACCCTGAGCATCCTGCCGGAGTACCTCAAGAACGCGGCGACCGAGTCCGGCGCCGTCTTCGACTACCGCGACTGGCACGTCCCCCTCGGCCGACGCTTTCGCGCGTTGAAGCTCTGGTTCGTGATCCGCCACTACGGCCACGCCGGACTCCAGGCGCTCGTCCGCGAGCACGTCGCGCTGGCGCAGGCGTTCGCGTCGTGGGTGCGGGCGGACGAGCGGTTCGAACTCGTCGTGCCGCCGCCGCTGAACCTCGTGTGCGTGCGGCTGCGGGCGGGCGACGAGGCGACGACGGACCTCGTCGAGCGTCTGAACGCGACGGGCCGGATCTACCTGACGCCGACGCGTCTCGGCGGGCGGGCGGTGATCCGCGTGTCGATCGGCGGGACGCAGACGGAGCGACGGCACGTGGAGGAAGCCTGGCGCCTCATGCGCGCGATGGCGGACGCGGTGCTCGTCTGACGCGTCGGGTACGATGCGGGCGATCGGATCCGCAGTCGGAGGACGTGAGCGATGCGCAAGGTCAAGGCGGGCGGCGGATGGCCGGCCCTGTTCTACACGTTCCGCAAGGGACGTGAATCCGGCGGGATGTTCCGGCTCTATCGCGCCCTGCGCACGAAGAACGCCTGCAAGACCTGCGCGCTCGGCATGGGCGGGCAGCGCGGCGGGATGGTGAACGAGCAGGGACGCTTCCCGGAGGTCTGCAAGAAGTCCATCCAGGCCATGGCCGCGGACATGCAGGGCGCGATCCCCGAGCACTTCTTCACCGACTTCTCGCTCGATCAGCTTCGCGCGTTCA
>JAGQOI010000492.1 GCA_020427625.1 Phycisphaerales bacterium
GCGACGCGCGACGGCCGCGCTGCCGGTCTCGCTCGTCGTGACGGTGGCGTTCAGACGGTCGAGTCCGCCGGCGATGAACGAGTCGGGCATGGTGTCGTGTCGGGGCATGACGGACAGCAGCGGCGGCATGCCCTTGTATTCGAAGACCGCGTAGAGAAAGCCGATGCCGCCGCAGAGGCCGGTGAGCATCGCTTCGGAGTATGGCGCGCCGTCGTGGGGCGAGCGGATGCCGCGCTGTTCGACGACGTTGCGCATCGCGCCGGTATCGCCGCAGAGTCCGCCGCAGCGGGGATAGCCCGGCCAGATGCCGCGCATCCCGGGACGGGGCGCGTCGGTGCCGGGTTCGGCGCCGAGGAGGTGCATGCGGGCGGCGGCGTAGCGTTCGCCGGTCTTCGCCATCCGGGCCCGGACGCGTTGCTTGAACTCACGTTGCTTCGTCATGGCGTACTTCCATTCCCGGTCGACGAAACCGCGCCCGCCCGCCGGTCACGTCGACCCGAATGGAATCGTCCAGACGACGATGGATCCGGAAGGGATGACCCCTCCTTTGCTCCCACGGTGCGACTCCGGGCGGGGAGTCGACGGGAGTTCGGCGCCGGATCGGACGCCGAACCGATTGTGGCGAATCGATCGGGCACGGTCAAGCATCGCCCGCGGAATCCGTGCCGGTTCGTCAGGCGGTCGAGCGTTCGAGATCGAGCAGCGCCCGCTTGCGCCAGATCCCGCCGCCGTAGCCGCACAACGCGCCGTCGCTGCGGATCACGCGGTGACAGGGAATCACGATCGCGCAGCGATTCGACCCGTTCGCCCGCCCGACGGCGCGCGAGGCGCCCGGGCGCCCGACCTGCGCGGCGATGTCGGCGTACGTCGCCGTCCGACCCGACGGAATCGCGCACAGCGCGTCCCAGACCGCCCGCTGGAACGGCGTCGTCGGTGTGTCGAGCGGCACGGTGAACGTCGGCGCACGGCCGTCGAAGTAGGCCCGGAGTTCGTCCGCCATCCGATCAAGGTGCGCGTTCGACGTCGGCACGACCACCGCACGGGCGGCGCGGCGGACATCGTTGATCTCGCGCTCGAGCGCGGGTCGGTCGACGAATTCCAGCAGCGCCAGGCCGCGGTCGGACGCGAGACCGAGCATCGCGCCGAGCGGCGTGTCCATCCACTTCGCGTGCAGGACCGCCGTGTCCCGTCCGCGGTCCGGGGACGTGCCGAACAGGCGACCGAACGCGTCCCGGAACCCGCTCTCGGACCGGTATCCGCTGCGCAGCGCGGCCGCGGTGACGGGATCGCCGTCGTGCAGGTGCTTCATCGCGGTACCGAGTCGCGCGGCTCGCTGGAACGCGTGGAACGTCACGCCGAAGTGCTTCTTGAACGCGCGTCGGACGGTTTCGGGTTCGAGTCCCTCGGTGCGCAGATCGGCGTCGGTGAGGCGACGGTCCGGGCGGGCGCGGACGCGCTCGACGAGCGACGGCATCCACGCGGGCCTCGCGTCGGCGACGCCGAGCGGGTCGCACACCTTGCACGGCCGGTAGCCGGCGTGCATCGCCTCGGTCGCACTCGCGACGAACTCCACGTTCTCCCGGCGCGGCTTGCGGGCGTGACAGGTCGGGCGACAGAAGATGCCGGTCGTGCGGACGCACACGAGAAAGATGCCCGTGTACCGGCTGTCCCGGGCGAGGAGGGCGTCGAACATCTCGTCTTCGGGCGGGAGGCGGCGGGCCGTGTTGAGTATGCTCATGGAAGGACGGTACCGGCGCGATTTCGCATCGGCCATCGGAGATTCGACAGGCATTTCGGATTCTCGTGGCAGTCGTCGGACCGAACCTGCGCCTCGTGGGGCGACGGCGTCGCGTACGGCACGCGATCGCGCTCGCCTGACCATCTCATGTCACTCCGGAGGACCGAGTCCCATGCATTCCCGATCCCGTCCCGATCTTCGCAGCACCCTCGTGCTGCTGTTCGTCCTCGTCTGCGTGCTCGTGCCGATCTGGCTCGGCGGCTGTCAGGCGACGCCGGTCGTCGGCCGCGCCGTCACGCCCGCCGGCGCCGAGACGCCGTTGTACGACGGACTCGGCCGTCACCGCCGGCCGATCACGACGTCGTCGCGTCTGGCGCAGCGGTATTTCGACCAGGGTCTGACGTTCATGTACGCCTTCAATCACGACGAGGCGATTCGGGCCTTCACCGAGGTGACGCGTCTCGATCCCGAATGCGCGATGGCCTGGTGGGGGATCGCCCTCTGTCATGGGCCGAACATCAACAACCCCGTCATGGACGAGGTCCGGAAGCGTGAGGCGCGGGCGGCGGCGGACCGCGCGATCGCCCTGCGCGAACACGCGTCGCCGCTCGAACGCGAACTCATCGACGCGGCATCGCAGCGCTACGCGACCGATCTCGACGCCGATCGTGCGCCGTTCGACGTCGCGTACGCCGACGCGATGCGCGAGGTGTGGCGTCGTCATCCGAACGATTCGGACGTCGCGACGCTCTTTGCGGAATCACTGATGGACCTGCGTCCGTGGGATCTGTGGGCGGCCGACGGCTCGCCGCGCCCGGAGACGATCGAGGTCGTCGCGGCGCTCGAGCGTGCGATGGCGATCGATCCGTCGAATCCCGGCGCGAACCATCTGTACGTGCACGCGATCGAGGCGTCGCCCGAGCCGTCGCGGGGCATTCCCGCCGCCGATCGCCTGCGCACGCTCGTGCCCGCGTCGGGACACCTCGTCCACATGCCGGCGCACATCGACGTGCGGACGGGCCGGTGGGAACTGGCCGCGCTGCAGAACGAGGCGGCCATTCGCGCCGACGAGGCCTATCGCGCCATCACGCCGAAGCAGGGCTTCTACCAGATCTACATGCTGCACAACCATCACTTCCTCGCCTACGTGTGCATGATGGAGGGGCGCGGCGCCGAGGCGCTCGCGGCGGCGCGATCGATGATCAACTCGATCCCGTCCGCGCTCATCGATCAGGCGCCGCCGCTGGCGGACCCGTACATGGCGATCGAGTACCAGGTGCTCGTGCGGTTCGGGCGGTGGGACGAGATGCTCGCGACGGCGCCGCCCCGCGCCGATCTGCCGCTCACGACCGCGCTGTGGCGCTTCGCGCGGGCAACCGCCCATGCGGCCAAGGGGGACCTCGACGCCGCGACGGCCGAGCAGGCGGCGTTCCGTCGTGCCGTGTCGGCGGTGCCGGAAGGCACGATGGGCGTCGTCAATCCCGCCGCGCGTCTCCTGGCGATCGCCGAGCACACGCTGGCGGGCGAGATCGCATTCCAGCGCGGCGACCACGACGGCGCGATCCGCGCCCTGCGCGAGGCGGTCGCGATCGAGGACACGCTTCAGTACATGGAGCCGCCGGAATGGATCCAGCCGGTGCGTCACGCCCTCGGCGCGGTCCTCGTCGCGGACGAGCGCTGGTCGGACGCGGCGACGGTGTACCGCGAGGACCTCGAACGATGGCCGGCGAACGGCTGGTCGTTGTCTGGCCTCGCGCACTGTGAGTCGGCGCTCGGCGACCCGGCCGCGCCGGCGACGGCCGCGGCGTTCGAGCGGGCCTGGGCGCGGGCGGACACCCGGATCGGGGCGACCTGTCTGTGTGTGCTGCGGCGTCTCGCGGAAACGCCCTGATCCGGTCCTGAACTCCACCCAGTTCGCCCATTCCGCCCCGGCGGTGATCATCGACGGTGACCCGGCCCCGGCCGCGCGACGAGCGCGGCC
>JAGQOI010000493.1 GCA_020427625.1 Phycisphaerales bacterium
CTGTCGGGTCGCTACCTCGGCCAGCCGCGGGCGTTCTCGTTCACGTTCGGCTTCGAACGAGCCAACGTGCGGAACGCCTTCGTGCCGCGGCTGTGGGCGAGTCGACGGATCGCGATGCTCGTCGACGAGGTGCGCCAGGCCGGCGCCTCGTCCGCGGCGATGCCCGCGACGCCGGCGCAGCTCCGGTCCGGTGAGCCCCGCCTGCGGGAGTTGACGGACGAGATCCTCCGTCTCTCGACGCGCTTCGGCATCCTCACCGAGTACACCGCGTTCCTCGCGACGGACGGCACCGACCTCGCGAACAAGGAGGCGCTCATCCTCGGGTGCAGTACGAATCTGCGCAGCCGCGCGGTGCAGGACCGCTCCGGCCTGTCGGCGGTGAACCAGGGCCTGAACCTGAAGTCGCAGCGCGAGCAGGGCTGGGTGAACAACGACAATCGCTACTTCGACGCCGAGATGAAGGAGGTCGCGATCTACTCCGTGCAGCAGGTCTGCGATCGCGCGTTCTTCCGGCGCGGCGACCAGTGGATCGACGCCCGCCTGTTCGAAGGCGTCATCCGACTCGAACCCGACGAGATCGTGACGTGGGGCTCGGACCGCTTCCACGACATCGCCCGTCGACTCACCGCGCAGGGACGCCCGGGCGTGCTCTCCCTGACCGGCGCCTCGTCGATTCTCATGCTCTTTGACGGGCGCGTCGTCCGCATCGACAGCCCGTGCTGACCCCGGCCCACGACTCGAACCATCATCCGGCCGCCCGCGGCCAGGAGGACTGATCCATGACCATCACCCTGCACTGGCACGCTGCCGCCCTCACGCTTGGTCTGCTCGCCGGTCTCGGCGCGGCGGCGCCGGACGTCGAGATCACTCCCGTTCACGCCGGCGAGGCCGTCGCGGCGGCACCGACGGACGGGCGTCGGGCCGTCGAGATCGCGATCTGCCTGGACACGAGCGGGAGCATGTCGGGCCTGATCGAGGCCGCGAAGCAGAAGCTCTGGTCGATCGTGAACGAGTTCGCGATGGCCGAACCGGCGCCGCGTCTGCGCGTCGCGCTGCTCACCTACGGCAACAACGGTCACTCGGAGGAGGACGGCTGGGTCCGACTCGACGTGCCGCTCACCGAGGACCTCGATCGCGTGTCGCAGCAGTTGTTCTCGCTCACCACGAACGGCGGCACGGAGCTCGTCGGTCGCGTCGTGAACGTCGCGACGGGTCGCCTCGACTGGCATCCGAGCGACGATGCGTTCAAGCTCATCATCGTCGCGGGCAACGAGTCGGCCGATCAGGACACCGTCGTCGCCTTCCGCGACCAGTGCCGCCGGACCATCGGGACGGGCGTGATGATCAACTCGATCTACTGCGGCGATCCGACCGACGGCCTCGCGCCGGCCTGGCGGGAAGTCGCGGCGCTCGCCGACGGTCGCTTCGCGTCGATCGATCACGACCACGGCACCGTCGTCGTCGCGACGCCGTTCGACGAGCCGCTCGCGACCCTGTCGACCAGGCTCAACGAGACCTACATCCCGTACGGCGCGGCCGGCCAGACGGCGTGGGCGAACCAGACGGCCCAGGACAACAACGCCCAGTCCCTCAACGAGGCCGCCGCGGCCGAGCGGTGCGTGACCAAGGGCAACAGCGTCGTCTACTGCAACTCGACGTGGGACCTCGTCGACGCCTGTCGCAACAAGACCGTCGAGCTCGCCGAGGTGAAGGTCGAGGACCTGCCGGAGGCGATGCAGGCGATGACGCTCGAGGAGCGCGCGGCCCACGTCGCCGCGATGGATGCGCGCCGCACCGAACTCCAGGCGCAGATCCAGGAGATCGGCGTGAAGCGGACGGCCTTCATCGCCGCCGAGGTCCAGCGCCAGCAGCTCGACCAGACGAAGTCGTTCGACTTCGTGATCAGGCAGGCGATCCGCGAGCAGGCCGGCACCAAGGGGTTCCGGTTCCCCGCCCTGCCCGCGCCGCCCGCGCCCGAGACCGCCCCGACGCCTCCGGCGGAGACCGCGCCGAATCAGCCCTGATGTCGATGAGACGATCGCCCCGATCGATCCAGTTTCACGTCGCGAACCGTCACGAACCGACAACGTTCGTGACGGTTCCGTCGTCGGCAGGGAGAGGACTCCGTTCGTGAACGCCGCCGTCACCATCCTGGTCGTCGAGGACGACGTGCACATCCGGCGCGGACTCGTCGATGCGCTGACGTTCGCCGGATACGCGACGCTCGAGGCGTCCGACGGCCGCGCGGGCGCCGATCTCGCGATCGAGACCGACGCGGATCTCGTCCTGCTCGACGTGATGATGCCGATCCTGGACGGGTTCGAGGCGCTGCGCCTCATCCGGGCCGCGCGGCCCACGCTGCCGGTCATCATGGTCACCGCCCGCGGCGCCGAGCACGACCGCGTCACCGGCCTTCACGACGGCGCCGACGACTACGTCGTCAAGCCCTTCAGCGCGAAGGAGCTTCTCGCCCGTGTCGAGGCGGTGCTGCGGCGCTCGCCGGGACGCCGGACCGACGTCCACCGGATCCGTCTCGACGATCGCCTCGTCGATCTCGATCGTCGCTGCATCACGTTCGGTGACGGATCGGAACGGACGTTGTCGGAGCGGGACGGCGCGGTGCTCCGCTATCTCGCCGTCCATCGGCAGCGGGCCGTCGATCGCGACGAACTGCTCCACCGCGTCTGGGGACTGGACCCGCGCGGCCTTCAGACGCGGACGGTCGACATGCACGTCGCGCGACTCCGCGAGACCATCGCCGACGCCGCCGCGAGTTCGCCGCTCGTCCTCACCGTGCGCTCCAAGGGATACATGCTCGCCGCTGCCGCGGAGGTCGAGTGATGTACCGTGCGCGTCGGACGTGGTGGATCGTGTTCGGCGCGGCGGTCACCGCGGTGCTCCTCGCCCTGGCGTGGATCACCGTGACGGTCATCCGGCTCGACGATGCCCGCGCCGCCGGCGAGAACGACCGTCTCGCGCTGTGGCGCATGGACGCCTGGCTCATGCCTCGCCTCGCGCGGGAATCGGCGCGGTCCTACGCGGAGTACGAGTCGTATCACGCGATCGACGTCGCGTACAACGACCAGTACATGCAACTGGCGCCGAACCAGGTCTACGTCGCGTCGCCGCTGCTGACGTTCGAGTCCGACGTCTTCCCGCTGCACTTCCAGTTCGATGCGCAGGGCACGGTGACCTCGCCGCAGGTGCCGACCGGCAACCGGCGCGATCTCGCCGAGGCGACCTGCCTCCTGCCCGGCGTCGTGCCGGACCGGGAGAACCGCATGGCCGCGTTCGTCGATGCCGTCGATCTCGACGCCCTCCGGCACCGCGTCGAGACCAGCGTCGACGTGCCCGCCATGACCGCCGCGGCGACGCCGGTGCCGATCCCGTGGATCGCGGACGCGGCCGGTCAGACCGAAGTCGGACAGACGGCGCGTTCGCTGGCCGAGCAATCGAAGCGCGCCGACGGCGCGGCA
>JAGQOI010000044.1 GCA_020427625.1 Phycisphaerales bacterium
CGTGACCGCGACGAACCTCATCGCCGTCGACGTCGAGCTGCCCGGGTCGCTTCCGACGACGCGCTGCATCCGGTTCGTGACCGACGACTGCGGGCAGACGGTGGACGTCGAACTCGCGTTCACGGACCACGATCTCGACCCGGGCACGCCGGTGCGGGCCGCGGCCATCGTCGAGGTCGACTGCGGCACGTGGACGTCGCTCTGCGCCAAGGACGAGCAGCACACCCAGTGGGACACGACGTCGCTGAGTCTGAGCGGCGACGGTTCGATGTACGTCGCGGACGCCGTGCTGACGCTCACGCCGGGTGATACCGATGACGACGGCGACGTCGACATCAACGACGTCACGTGGCTCGTCTTCACGTTCGGGTCGCTCGCCGCGGACGGCGGCTGCGCGTGGGACGGGACGCGCGACGCCGACTTCAACAACGGCGGCGCCGTCGGCAGCGAGGATTACTCGCTGCTGTCGGACGCCTGGCAGACGTCGACGTCGTGCGCCTGCGCCGCGCCGGCGCCGGCCGCCGCGTCGGCGATCGGGACCGACCGACTGGCGCCGGAGGTCGCGGCCCGCGTCGACCTCGACGGCAGCGGCGTGTTCGACGCGACGGACGTGAGATTGTTCGAAATCATCAATGCCCTCCCGCGTACACTATCGGAGCGGATGGGATGGACCGCCCAGCAGGCAGGGAAGGGATCGAATCCATGATGCAGCACACCGGACTGGTTCTCGTCGCCGCGATCGGCACGCTGACCGCCGCGGTCACGGCCGGGAACGAACCCGTCGACGTCCGCTTCGACCGGACCGGCAAGACCGTGTTCGTCGGCGACCTCATCGAGATCGACATCATCGTGTCGGCGGACGGCCCCGATCCGCAGCCGTTCGCGGCCCTCGACGCGATCCTCTCGTGGGATCCGTCGTTCATGGTGCTGCTCGGCGTCGACGACTCGAACGCCGGCGCGCCGTTCTTCATCTCGTCGTTCCTTCCGGATCCCGACGGCATCAACGCCGACCTCACCGACGGCGATGCGCTCTACACCGCGCTCGCGCCGCCCGGCAACCCGGTGAACGCGCCGCCGGCGCCCGGCCAGTTGATCGTCACCACCGTGCAGTTCACGGCGCTCGCGCCGACCCCCGGCACGCCGCTGGCGTTCATTCCCGAACTCGGCCGATTCGGCGAGACGCGCGTGCTCCTGTCGGGCATGAACATCACCGGCGACATCTCCAGCATCGCGACGATCGAGATCCTCGCCGTGCCGATGGGCGCGTGCTGCGTCGGGTTCGGCGACTGCATGGTGCTCTCGGAGCCCGACTGCGATGACGCGGGCGGGCAGTGGAACGGCGACGGCACCGACTGCTTCAACGGCGACGACGACATCTACGCCGACCTCTGCGACCCGTGCCAGTGGGATCTCGACAACTCCGGCGCCATCGATCCGGCCGATCTCGCGATCCTCCTCGCCGCGTGGGCGACGGATCCCGGCGGGCCGCCCGACTTCAACGGCGACGGCGACGTCGATCCCGTCGACCTCGCGAAGCTGCTCGCGAACTGGGGACCGTGCCCGACGCGATGAGGGCCGCGATCGGATGATGACGGGCAGGCGATGCGCGGCTGACGACCGGAGGCGGCGCTGCGGTCGTCGCGCGTCCCGCGCGATCAGTCGCCGGGGACGCCGCAGGTGGGGCCGGGCTCGAAGCGCGCGACCTGCGTGCCGCCCTCGAACGCGTCGAAGCCGAATCGCCGTCGCGCCCCCGGCCAGAGCAGGTCGAGCGTTCCCGCGCCCGGCCGGTACACCGCGGTGTAGAGCGTTCCCGAACACCGGGCGTAGGCGCGCCGGTAGAGCGGCGGCTCGAGGAACCGGGCCGCCAGCGCTTCGAGATCCGAGGCGCCGTCGCCCGCGTCGAGCAGTTCGAGGGCATGCTGTCGGCGCTCGACGGTCTGCGAGAACCGCGCATGTTCCGGCCAGACGACGGCGCCCTGGTGATTCGTCGCGACGGTGGTCGTGACGGTCTCGGCGGCGCGTCCGGGCCGGAGGTACACGGTCGCGTGGTCGCCGCGCCGGTCGACGAGCGTCACCGTGTACGACATGTGGACGGGCGCATCGTGGAGCAGGGCGGCGGCTTCGGCGACGGTCTCGCAGGCTTCGAGGACGGCGCGCACGAGCATCGCGGTTCCGAAGCCGTCGCCGACGGTGCGGTCGCCGCCGAACGCGAGGCTCGCGACGAGTCCATGGGCGTTCATTCCATCGAGCGCCCCGACGAGACAGTCGGTGAGCGCGATGACGTCGACGCCGGACCAGGCGCTGCGGAGGACGACGCCGTCGGCGAGGTGCGGCGCGAAGTCGTAGTTGCGCACGAGCGCGATGTCCTCGCCGCGCCCCCACACCGCCTGCGTGCAGCCGCGCACGGACGGCGGCGGCCGGTAGAGCGTGAGGAATCGGGCGACGTCATCCTGTCCGCCGGCGAGTTCGGTGAGGGCGTCGTGCACGGGGACCATGGCGGGCAGGTGTCGGCGGAGCATGCGCCGGCAGGTCGCGTAGTCGGGGCGCGTGCCGGCGCCGGGATAGTTCCCGTAGTACCAGCGCCGGTAGGCGGGCCAGTACTCCCGGAGGAGGGCACGCCACGACGGACCGGGCTCCGGCTCGTGGACGAACCGGAATTCGAGCTCCAGCGCGGGTCGGGTCACCGGCTAGAGCATCTTGAAGCCGGCGTGTTCGATCGTCTCGACCACCGGCGTCGCCTCGGCGGCGGACAGGGGCTGGCCGACGTAGTGGTCGCGGATGCCGGCGATCCACGCCTTGGCGCGATCGTTGAGTCGGAACTCGTCGTCCATGAAGCGACCGGGACTCACGAGGATGCCGAGATCGGCGCCTTCGTAGCGGTAGTCGCCCGCGCCCGAGATGCGGAGGAAGAACGCGCGGTTCTCGAACTGCACGGTGCGTCGGTGCGTCTGCATGCGCACGTGGTGGATCCCGCCGTCGGGCGTCATCTCCCACACGCCCGAGGGCGGCGCGGCGGTGATGCGATCGACGTCGTCGGCGGTGTGCTTGATGACGAGCTGGCTCCACGTGTCGATGTTCTCGCCGTCCGCCCAGCGGGCGTTCAGCGCCTCGACGTCGATCTCGAAGTCGACGTCCATCCACTCCAGGAGGTGGAACAGGAACAGCGGCGCGTCGGCGTGACAGAACGAGGCGAGGTTCGTCATCGAGCTCGCGCCGGTGATGCGCGGGTTGCATTCACCGAGGTAGACGCGGTTCGAGTCGAGGTCGGTGAGGAAGTCGAGTTCGAAGTAGCCGCGGTAGCCGAGCTTCCGCAGTTCCTCGCCGAACGCGAACGCCGCCTTGCGGGCCTCCTCGCGCACCTCGACGGAGAACGCGTCGGCGAACACCTCGTTGCCGCACCAGCCGCCGCGATAGGGCGTGAGTTCGGGAAAGCCCACGAGTTCGGTCATGAGCGGGCCGACGATGGTGCCGTGACGGGTGGCGCAGGCTTCGAGCGCCGAGCCGCGGCAGCGGATCTTCTTCATCACCTTGACCTCGGGCGCCGAGGTGATCTCCTCCTCGTGCTTCTTCCAGTCGGCCTCGTCGGAGATGAAGAACGTCGTGTGACCGGAATCGCCGTAGGCGGTCTGGATGACGAGGTCGGGACCGAGGCGGGCGGTCTTGCGGCGCAGGTCGTCCCAGCTCTCGACCTTGCAGAGCACGTTCGGCACCGACTCCACGCCGGCGCGGTCCGCGATGCGGGTCGTCTCCATCTTGTCGTCGATCTTCGCGCGCAGCGCGGCGGGCGGGAAGCACACCTCGAGTCCGAGCTCCTCGCACAGGGCCTCGGTCTTCTCGTCGAACATCAGGAAGGCCACCTTGCCGCCGGGACCGCGACGGTGCACGAAGTCGATCACGTCCTTGTGCGAAAGGAGGTAGTTGTTGATGTCCTCGATCGACGTGAAGGGCTCGTGCGGCGTCTCGGCGGGCACGAAGGTGTTCGGATGCTCGCCATCGAAGCAGTTGAGGAAGTTGATGAACGTGAAGTGCCGGATCCACTCGTCCATGCCGAGCAGGTTGAAGTTCGTCGCGCTGATGAAGTAGATCGGCGTCTCGTTGCGGTAGAAGAACCGACGGATGTCCGAGAGACCGTTCAGCTTCCGGTGCCGCGGAGCCGCCTTGCCGTGATCGGACGCGAGCGGCACGCCCGGGCCCGCCGGCAGGCCGGCGGCGCCGCCCGGCGTCCGGGGCGCGATCGCCGTGGTGCTCGCGGTCCGGGTCCTGCTCCTGGACTTCCTGGTGCTGCTCTTGATGCTCATGCGTGATCTGCTCCGATGACGACATTCGTCGCGTGCGCGGCGGCCGCCCGATCGATGGCCACCTCCGTGAAGATGCGAAGCCCGTACTCCGGCTCGTAGCCGTGGATCTCCTTGACGTCCACCGCGTGGAGGTAGGCGAGGATCTCGCGACTGATGACCTGGCCCGGCACGAGGATCGGAAAGCCGGGCGGGTAGGGAATGATGAACGCGGCCGACACGATCTCGCGTCCGGAATCGAGCGCCGCCGTGACCGATCCGTCGAGCGGCAGGAACTCCACCGCCGCCTCATCGTACGCCAGGAAGAACGCCTTGCGGAGGTCGCCCTCCGGCGTCGTCTCGTCGCCGCCCGGCTTGAACGCCGGATGGAAGCGGCTGAAGTTCGGCAGCGGCGGCGCGGCGAGGAGGGATTCGACCTTCTCGCGATGACGCGCACGTCCCGCGGTGCTCTCCTTGGCGAGTCGATCGTCGATGTCCCGCGCGATCCGCGCGAGCACCTCGACGAGGTAGGCGATGTCGCCGCGCGACGTGCCGATGTTCGTCATGAACAGCGCCGTGTTGCGCGACGTCTTGTTGATCTGGATGTCGTGCTCGTCCATGAGCAGGTGCCGGAAGGTGTCGCCGTCGAGACCGGTGTTGGCGATCTTGAGGGTCACGCGGGTCGGATCGAGCGTGAACTCGTCGGTCCGCCAGGCGCTGTGCATGCGCTGCCACCCGATCGCCGGGTCGTAGTACGACTGGAGTCCCGAGGGCCGGTACTCCGACGGGATCATGTCCGCCGGCCGCAGCACCGAGAAGTACCTGCGGATGAGGTCGTGCTCGTTGACCCGCTCGCGAAGCGTCATCGCGAGTCCGATCGAGCGATGCACGAGTTCGTATCCCTCGAGTTCGACCTGGCGGCGCCCGATGTCGAGGGACGCGATGATCTGGTAGTTCGGCGAGGTCGAGGTGTGCGTCATGTACGCCTCGTGGAACGCCGCGCTCGTCTTCTTCTCGAAGTCCTCGTCCCGGACGTGGATCATGGATCCCTGGCGCAGCGACGTGAGGGTCTTGTGCGTCGACTGGGTGGCGTACACGCGGACGCGGACGAGGTCCGGGTCGGGCATGGGCGTCGGGTCGCCGGCGGCCTGCGTCTCGAAGGCGCGCCGGTAGGCGTCGCTGCGGAAGGTCTCGCCGAGCTGCTTCGCCGCGCCCATCGCCGTGCGGCCGCGCAACGACGGGCTGAACCCCGCGTACGCGAACCACGCCTCGTCCCACAGGAAGATCATGTCGGGCTTGATCGCGAGCACTGCGCGCATGACGGTCTCGGGCGCGTAGGTGAGGCCGTCGAACGTGCAGTTCGTGAGCAGCAGCATGCGCACCGAGTCGAGCTTGCCCGCGTCGCGGAGTTCGCGCAGCCGGCCGAGGATCTCCTCGAGCGGCACCGCGCCGTACATCGAGTACTGCGTCAGCGGGTACGAGTCGAGA
>JAGQOI010000494.1 GCA_020427625.1 Phycisphaerales bacterium
CGCACCGCGCGGCTGTTCGAACTCGCGACGGAGGCGGGCGCGTCGGGCCGGCACGTCGCGGCCGCGCGGGCCGTGGAGGCGGCGTTCGCCGCCGGCGGTCGTCCGCTGCCGATCAACGTCGACGGTGCGATGGGCGCGATTCTCGCGGATCTCGGGTTCGACTTCGCGATGATGAACGGGCTGTTCATGATCGCCCGCGTGCCGGGTCTCGTCGCGCACGTCACCGAGGAGCAGTCGCGTCAGCGTCCGATGCGGCGGATCGATCCCGTGGCGCACGCCTACGACGGTCCGCCGGCCCGTCCGCTCGGCGGTGGGGCATGACGGGCGATTCCGCGTCGATCGTGCTCGATACGGCCCGGCTTCGTCTCCGACCGTTCGCGGCGGCCGACGCGCCGGCGGTCCAGACGTACTGCGCGGAGGTCGAGATTGCGCGAACGACGCTGGCCATTCCGCATCCCTACGAAGCCGGTCTCGCCGCGGCATGGATCGCCGGTCACGCCGAGCGGCGCGGGTCGGGCGCGGGTTGGATCTTCGCGATGACGACGCGCGACGATGAGGCGCTCGTCGGCGCGATCGACCTGCGCATCGAGGCGGAGCACGCGCGGGCGGAACTCGGGTACGTCGTGTACACGCCCTTCTGGAACCGCGGGTACGCGACGGAGGCGGCGCGGGCGATCATCCGCTTCGGCTTCGACACGCTCGCTCTGAACCG
Source organism: Phycisphaerales bacterium (assembly GCA_020427625.1). Classification (GTDB taxonomy): domain Bacteria; phylum Planctomycetota; class Phycisphaerae; order Phycisphaerales; family SM1A02; genus JAGQOI01. Next base: position 713 of record JAGQOI010000494.1, read on the forward strand.
GATCGATGCCCATCATTTCGTGACGAATCCCGCGTCGGGACGCGTGCTGGAGAAGGCGGGCATGTCGTTCGAGGGCGTGCTGCGCCAGCGCATCCGGAAGTGGGGGGAGTTCATCGACGTTCGTCAGTACGCCATTCTCCGGTCGGACCCGGCCGCCGCGCCGACCGACCCGTCACCGAAGGATTCCGCACCATGATCCACACGACCGCGCAGATCGCCGAACTGTTTCCGGACCTCATGCAGATCACCGATCGATCGCTGCGCGACAAGGTCGCGGCGGTGTGGAACGAGGCGATCACGACCGGGTGCGGCGGCAAGGGCTGGACGTTCGACGAGCTGCGGGCGGTGAAGTTCACGCTGCTCGCCGGCGACATCGACATGACGTTCATCGCGCATCTGAACTCGTGCTGCCGGCAGTGCATCGCGATCGCCGACGTGCTCGGCGAGGTGTTCGGCGACATCGTGCCGATCGATCGCGACGTGCTCATCGCCGGCTCGCTGCTCGCCGACTGCGGCAAGCCGCTCGAATTCGACAAGGATGCGCAGGGCAACGTCATCAAGGGTCACTTCGGTGACATGCTGCGTCATCCGTTCAGCGGCGTCGCGATGTGCTACAAGCACGGGATTCCGGCGGAGGTCATGCACATCGTCGCGACGCACAGTCACGAGGGCGACAAGGTGCAGCGGTCGATCGAGTCGATCATCTTCCATCACGCCGACTTCGTGGACTTCGACATCGCCAGGTATCTCGGCGCGAAGGCGGCGAAGAAGGGATGACGAGCGCGCCGGGCGCGGAACGCGTCGTCGTCACCGCCGTGCCCCACCTGCGGATCCCCCTGCCCGCGCCGGCGATCATCGTGATGGTGCTCGTCACCGGCCTGGGGGTGGCGATCGCGTTCTTCATGGCCGGCACCCGCTTCATCACCTGGCTCGTGCTGACGATGGTGGTGACCATCCTCGTGATGCAGTGGATCCGCCGCGTCGTGATGCGGGCACGTCGAGCCCGGTCCCGCCCGGAGCAGCCGGACCCGCGGGCCGAGGCGTACGAGCGCGTGCTCGCGGACGTGAACCGCGCGACGCCGCGCCTGGCCGGACGGCGCTGGGGGTCGGCCTGGTGGCGTCGGTACGACGAGGCCCGTCAGGGCGCGGGTCTCGAACCGGTTCGGGCGTACGTGGACTATTCCGCGCTCGAGGTCGCGTCGGTTCCGGTACGGGAGGAACTCCTGGAGGCGGAGACGATCCCGTCGAGCATCCGCATCAGCGCGTGGCGGTTCGTCGTGACGGGCGTGATCGCGGCGGCGATGGTCTGGGGGGCGTACCGGTTCCGCTCGCCGTGGCTCGTCGCGGGGGCCGCGATCTGGGCGCTCATCGCCGTCCGGCGTGCGCTCGGGGCGCGATCGAAGCGCCTGCGGGTGATGGGGCGACCGGCGATCGCCTGGCCGGGGGTGCTCGAGGATGCGGGCGGCCGGCGGTGGACCGTGGATGACTCGATCGCGCTCGTGACCGGGCTGGCGCACGGCGGCCTGATCGTGTACGTCATCGGTGCCGCGGGGTTCACCCATCTGCTGTTCTCGGGCGTCGAGGATCCGGCCTTCGTCGACTTCTGGCAGCGCTGGACGCACCCGCATCCGCGGGTCTCCCTCGATCCGCTCGCGCCGTCGGACGCGCCGCCCGTATAATGCGACGACCCGAGAGGAACCCACCGTGTCGAACAACTCATCGGACACGATCACGCGCGGCCTGCGGGTCGTCGTGCATCCCTTCTACCTGCCGGAGAAATCCCTGCCCCGACATCACCAGTGGGTGTTCGGGTACCGGGTGACGATCACGAACGAGGGCGACCGGCCGGCGCAGGTGCTCGGGCGTCACTGGATCATCATCGACGGCGAGGGCAAGCGTGAGGACGTGAAGGGTCCGGGCGTCGTCGGCGACACGCCGCTCATCGAGCCGGGGGGGACGTTCAGCTACGTGAGTTTCTGTCCGCTCGGCACGCCGTGGGGGACGATGGAGGGCGCGTACGAGGTCGTGTTCGACGACGAGGAGCGTGCGGACATCGCGATCGGCCGCTTCTATCTCAATCCCGACTCGGTGACGGTCCCGCCGGCGCCCGAACCGGTCTGATCGTCCGTTCGTCTCTCGTTTCGGAAGGATCGCGCCGATGTCGGCCCAGACGCTTGTCGAGAAGATCGCGACCCGTCACGCGGTGGGCCTGAAGCCGGGCGTGCTCGTGCATGCCGGGGACTTCGTGACCATCCGCCCGAAGCACGTCATGACGCACGACAACACGTCGGCGGTCATGTCGAAGTTCGGCACGATCGGCGCGACCGCGATCGCCGACCCGCGCCAGCCGGTGTTCGCGATCGATCACGACATCCAGAACACGACGCCGGAGAATCTCGGCAAGTACGCGAAGATCGAGCAGTTCGCGAAGACGCACGGCGTCGACTTCTACCCGGCCGGGACCGGCATCAGTCACCAGGTCATGGTCGAGTACGGGTACGCGACGCCCGGCAGCATGGTCGTCGGTTCGGACTCGCATTCGAACCTGTACGGCGCGGTCTCGGCGCTGGGCACGCCGGTCGTCCGCACCGATGCCGCGGCGATCTGGGCGACCGGACAGACGTGGTGGCAGGTGCCGGAGATCGCCCGCGTGACGCTGGCCGGTCGGCTGCGGCGGGGCGTCGTCGGCAAGGACGTCATCATCGCGCTGTGCGGCCTGTTCAACCAGGACGAGGTGCTCAACATGGCCGTGGAGTTCGCCGGCGACGGCATCGCCGCGATGTCCATGGACCAGCGCATGAGCATCGCGAACATGACGACGGAGTGGGGGGCGCTGGCGGGCGTCTTTCCGTTCGACGTCGTACTGCGCGACTACCTGTACGGACGAGCGGACTATCTCGCGCATCGGGCCGCGGCGGGCGCGATGGATCACGCGAGCGGCGCCGCACCGCGCTTCACGCGCAAGGACGTCGACCTCTGGTACGCCGATCGACTCGCCGCCGACGACGACGCGCGGTACGCGGCCGAACTCACGCTCGACCTGTCGACGGTGATCCCGCACGTCTCCGGACCCGATCACGTGAAGGTCATGCGATCGCTGCCCGACATCGAGCGCGAGCGCGTGACCATCGACAAGGCCTACCTGCTGTCGTGCGTGAACGCGCGACTGGAGGACCTCGCGGAGGCCGCGTCCATCGTGAAGGGCCGGCGGGTCGCGCCGGGCGTGGAGTTCTACGTCGCCGCG
>JAGQOI010000495.1 GCA_020427625.1 Phycisphaerales bacterium
AGACGTCGGTCATGCTGCACCTGGCGCCGGACGCCGTCCGCATGGATCGCGCGGCGGACGTCGTCGCCGACGATCGCACGCTCCTGCACCTGCGAGGCATGCGGGCGTACACGACCTCCGGCGTGATCGGGCGTCCGACGCTGGCGACGGCCGCGAAGGGCGCGGCGTATCTCGATCGGCTCCTCGACGCCTTCGCGGACGATCTGCGCATCTTCGTGACGTTGACGACGTCCTCGCGCTGAAGGCGACCGGGGCGTCGCGGGACTCAGTCGGCGCGCATCGCCCAATCGCCGCGTTCGACGGACCAGTCCTCGGCGAAGTATCCGGCGGCGACGATGCCCTTCATGCCGTGTTCGAGCACGTCGGGGGAGAGGATCGTGACGTCCGGATAGCCGACGCCGGAGACGAAGTAGGGGAGTCGGTCGGTGAGGCGCAGGCCGACGATCCCGGTGCCGCCGACGATGCCGACGCTCGCGACGTCGCTCCCGCGTCGAGGTCGGATGACGAGACAGGCGAGGTCGTCGTCGGTCATCTCGTGGGCACCGAGGCGCAGGATGCCGCGACGGAGGGTGAAGCCGGAGAGATCGAGCACGTCGTTCCACGCGGCGTTGGTGTCGGCGTTGCCGTAGAGGATGACGTTGCGATTGACGGTGGTCTCGGCGTCGAAGTCGATGTCGCGCACGATGTCGAACGACCCGTTGCCGCGCATCCAGAACGTCTCGGCGTCGTACCGCGCCTTGGCGATGGCCCAGGCGTTCTCCTCGTCGGTGCCCTGCGTGCCGTAGACGAGCATGACGCGGTGGCGGAAGGCGTCCTTGAACCCGCCGTTGCGGTGCGGACCCTTGTGGGCGCGGGACGGTTCGTCGGTGCGGCGCCAGGCGCCGTCGCGGCGTTCGAGCCAGACCTGGCTGCTCGCGTCGCGCTCGGGTGCGTCCGGCACCGGGGCGCCGTCGAGTTCGATCGTCGGCGCGGCGCCCGCTTCGAAGGCGCCGACGTCGAAGCGGAGGCGGGAGACGTTCACGGTCGAGCCGGCGATGCGGCGCGTCTCGGGGTCCCAGGTCAGGTCGACGCGGCTCAGGACGCCGGTGCGCTCCTGGCCGATCACCTCGACCCACCGTCGACGCGAGGATACGCCCGGGTTCGCCGTCACGAACGAGACCGCCCGGGCCGCGGTCGACGTGTCGACCGCGTGCGCCTCGAGGAACGACATGAGCGGCGGCCAGTCGACGCACCGTTTCCCCCACCAGTGCCCGGCGCCGGGACGCTCGTAGTACGCGAAGTCCGTGTGGAACGTCGCGAGGTGCGAACGCATCGTGCGCGCCTCGCTCACCGGCACGTTGTCGTCCGCATCGCCGTGCAGCACGTAGATGCCCCGTCCGGCCAGGTTCGGCGTGAGCGACATCGTGTCGCTCGGCGTCGTCGCGCGGGCCATCATCGCTTCGACGGCGTCGGCGTCGTCGAACCCGGCGGCACCGGTGTAGGACCGGAAACTGATCCACCCGGCGCTCGGCGCGATGGCGGCGAAGCGATCCGGGTACGTCACTCCGAGATGCCACGTCCCGTGCCCGCCCATCGAATGTCCGGTGAGCCACGTGCGATCCGGATCCGTGCCGAGTCGCGCCTGGTTCAGGTCGAGCACCTCGATGGCGTCGAGTCGACCCCAGTCCTCCCAGTCGAAGCCGAAGGGACGACGGTTCGTCGGCGCGACGAGGTGCGCCCACGGACGTGCCTCGTAGCACGCGGCCTGGCGCGCCGCCTGCACGGAGGCGCCGTGCAGCGACAGGACGATGCCCGGCGCCGTCGACCCGTCGCCGGGACTCGCGGGCACGACCGCGTAGTACTGCACGCTGCCGTCGATCTCGCTGCGGAACGTGCGCGAATGGCGCTCATCGGCGCGGCGGGCGCCGAGCGAGTCGTCGAGCGTCGCGAGCACGTCGCCTCGCTCGTTCACGAGGCGCAGTTCCGTCGCGACGCGATCCGCCGGTCCCGGCGGCGGTCCGACGATGCGAAAGGCGATCTTGCGCGACGTGAGCGGCGGAATGCTCGTCCACTCGA
>JAGQOI010000496.1 GCA_020427625.1 Phycisphaerales bacterium
ACGACCTGCTTCACGTATGGATACACCTGCTTGAAGATCGGCACCTGCGTGATGAGACCCTCGAGCTTCTTGTACAGCGTCCGCCCCACGAACCCGCCGAGCAGACGACCGGCGATGTACACCGCGATGACCGCGACCATCAGGCCGATCAGGTCCATGTACCACCGCTCGCCCCACCACGTCCGGATCGCCTCCGCCCGCAGACGCGTCCGCACCGTCGGACCCAGTTCCGCCGTCGCCCGGTCCGGCGTCAGCGGGACCCGACGGGCCTGGTTGTCCTTGCGGATCGCCTCCACGAGCTGCTCGTCCGACGGGTCGAACGACTGCTGGAGCGGCGCCCAGAAACCCGTCGCCTGCACCAACGCCGTCTTGATCCCCGAATTGATCGGCTGCGCAATCGTCGTGTCCACGAACTGGTACGCCTTCACGACGATCCACAGCGTGAGCACCGACGGCAGCAGCACCACGAGGCCGCGAACGAAGAAACGCTTGAAGTCTGATGAAAACGTCCGTGAGGTCGCGTGGCTCATGAATCAGCGATCCAGACCGCGGCCGCGGGCGAAGACGCTCCGCACCGGACGGCGTCCCTAGTGTAGCGGTCGTGCCCGGTGCCTTCAAACGTCGACCCGGACCCGGCGTCCCATTTCTCCCGCGCGAGACCGCCGTTATCGGCCGACCGCGCGCAACTGCACCGGAATATCCCGGTAGTCCATCCCGCGACGGATCCGCACCCGCACCGTGTCGCCGGCCCGGTGCGCGGCGATGATCGTCAGCAGCTCGTTCGGCGATCGCGTCGACCGGTCGTCGATGGCGACGATGATGTCGCCGGACGTCAGACCCGCCTCGGCCGCCCCCGATCGCTCGAGCACGCGCGCGATCACGATCCCGTCGTTCGACTGCGCCGCCGCCAGCGTCACGCCCAGCGCGCCGTCGTTGCGGGCGATCACCGTGTCCACCAGCGGCTGCCGCCGGACCCACGCCCGCCACTTCCGCTCCACCTCGTCGATCGACGTCCCGAACGCCTCCTCGAACGCGACCCGACCCGTCGGATCGATGCCGAAGTTCGTCACGTACCGACCGTACCACGTCTCCAGCAGACCCTCGTCGGCGACGAACCGGAAGATCGATCGCGCCATCGGGTACAGCGACGTCGCCCGCACCATGAACCGATCCTCCGACATCGCGAACAACGCGTCCCAGCGCGGGAGGCTTCCGTCCGCGGCCTCCTGGCGCACGACGTTGTGCCGCTCGTTCGCAAGGAACCGGATCGCGCCCGCCGGCGTGAACTCGTAGTCCTCGTACAGCGACGCCATGCCCTCCTGGATCCACAGGGCGTGACGCTGGTGCACGCGCTCCATGTGCCCGTAGTGCATGAGATGGAAGAACTCGTGTCGGAGCGATCCGCCGATGTTCCGCGCGATGAGGCGGCGCTTCGAATGCTCGTAGATGCCGCCCACCCGGGGATGATCGAACAGACGCTCCGCGTCCGCGGGCGTCGGGATGGCGATGAGCACCTCGTACGAGGGCGGCCCGCCGAACAGCGTCGACTCGAGATGGTCGGCCTCGCGCTCGAGCATCGTCCGCATCTCGAGGAACGAGACGTCGTCGAGCGCGATCGCGTACACGAGATGCCGGTCCGTGTCCTCCACGTACCGGTAGGTCTCCGTGCCGAACTCGTGCGCCCACACCGCCCGGGCCGATGCCGCGTCGCCGCCGCGCCCGCGACCGGGCGCCGGCGCATTCCCCACGCGCGCCGCGGCTTCGAGGATCGCCTCGTAGACGTCGTGACCGTGCATCGGCGCGAGGTCGGGATCGCGCCGCATCTCGTCGAAGTCGCGGAAGCCCGCCTTCACCGCCCGCAGCAGGTAGGCGCCCGCCTCGTCCAGCCGGCCGAGCTGCGCCCGGGCGCACGCGCCGTTGTACATCATCAGGTGATCGTTCGGGTTCGCCTCGAGGAACCGGTCGATCTGCATCGCCGCCTTCGTGAACTCCCGTGCGAAGAACGAACGGAAGATCTCGTCGCGGCCCGGCACCGGCACGGGCGCGCCGATCGCCGACACCGTCAGCGCGGCGACGAGCAGGGTCATGACGACATGAACGGTGCGAGTCCGCATCGGAGCATTGTACGGGCCCGGACGCGGGCGGGATGCCGCGGGATTCATCATGCCGGCGGCAGGATCGTGACGCGTCGATCGTCGATGCGGAGGCGTCCCGCCGCGAAGAGCCGGATCGCCTCCGGGTAGGCGATGCATTCCTCGGCGAACACGCGGTCGGCGAGCGTCGACGCGGTGTCGTCCGGACGGACGGGACACGCCCGTTGCAGGACGATGGGCCCGTGGTCGTAGTGCTCGTCGACGACGTGCACCGTGCATCCCGAGAACGGCCGCCGCGCCGCGATGACCGCCTCGTGCACGTGCTGACCGAACATGCCCTTCCCGCCGAAGGCCGGCAGCAGGGCGGGATGGATGTTCAGAACCCGTCCGCGATACGGTGGATCGACGCGGAACAGGCGGAGGTAGCCGGCGAGACAGACGAGGTCGACGGCGGCTTCGTCGAGGAGGGCGTCGATGTGATCGTGGACGGCCGCGGGATCCGCGTGGTCGGCGCGGGCGACGACGGTCACCGGCAGGCCGCGTGCTTCGGCTCGTTCCGTGCCGGCGAGTCCGTGGCGCGACGCGATGACGGTCGCGATGACGGCGGGCAGCGATCCGTCGTCGATGCGGTCCGCGAGATTCAGCAGCGTGCGCCCGCCGCCGCTGATGAGCACGCCGAGGCGTGGCCGGGATGCGGTGGTCGGCGTCGTCATCACGTCGTCGTCGGTCCGACGGTGGGGGGCGAGTTGAACGGAATCGGCTTCCCGGCCGCGTTCACCGCGACCATGGTGAGTTGCGCCTCGGTCACGCGAACGACGTCGCCGGAGAGGAACCGATCGGCATCGACGGCGACCTTCACGGCGATCGAGGTCCGTCCGAAGCGCTCGACGCTCGTGAAGAACGTGACGACGTCGCCGGTGTGCACGGCGGCGACGAAATCGACGCGATCGATCGACGCCGTGACCCAGCGATGGGTCCCGTGCTTGCGCGCCTCGATGAACCCGGCCTGATCGATGTACGACAGGATCACGCCGCCGAAGATGGTGCCGTAGCTGTTCGTGTCGCGGGGCATCATGACGACGCGCAGGGCGACGGCCGAAGAAGTGGGGTCGGGCATCACGGCATCATCCGCGGTCGCGACGACGACGACAAGTCCGCCGCGATCAGACGCCCGGATCAGGCGCCCGGATCAGGCGCCCGGATCAGTCGTTGCGATCAGGCGTCGGGATCGGGCGTCGGGATCACTCAAGGATCCGGCGATAGGTGCGCGAGTCGGGTTCGTAGCGCAACTCGGCCGCGAACACGGCGCCGTAGAGCAGGATGAGGTCGCCCGTCGCGATGTTCTCCGGCGATCCCTCCCGGGGGAGCACGGCCAGCACCGTCCACCGGGCGTCCGGCACGAACCGCGAGAACACCGGCAGCAGGCGCGGATTCACCGGCTGACCGGCCGCCCGACGACCGATCACGACCACCGACTCCGGCTGGCCGCTGAGCAGCAGGTAGACCGCGGCATCGGACGGCGCGATCTTCGCCCGTCCCGTCGTCGAGGCGATGGACGCATATCCCGCCGGTCCCTCCCGGGTGAGGACGGCGAGCGTCGCCGCGAGGCGCACCGCCGGCGCATCGTCGGCCGCCGCGAACGCATCGACGAGTTCACGGTGCACGTCGAGCATCGCCGCGAGCATGATCCCGGCGCGACGGCGATCCTCGTCGTAATCCCGCATCCAGATCGCCGCGAGGTCCGCCGCCTGCACCGGGGCGAGCCGCGCCTCCGCGCCGACCACCGTCTCCGCGACCGGCGCGCCCGGATCGAACGCGATCGACCGCCACCGTTCCACCGACGTCGGCGGCGCGGCCGGTTCCGATCGATGCTCCGCCGGGACCGTCGCCAGGGCCAGCGCCACCCGGCGCCATGCCGCGAGTCGTCCGGCCGACGGCGGCACCTCGAGCCGGTTCCACAACGCCGGACGCGCCCCGAGCCAGGTCGCGGCGACGAGGAACGCCTCCGCCCGCACCGGGTCCTCCGTCCGGGCCAGGGCCGCGTTCAGGCGCGGCAGCATCACCTCGGGGTCGAGATCACGCGGAATCGCGCCGAGCGCCTCGACGGCCAGTCGATGGTCGGCCGCCGTCCCTCGCGCGAGGCGGGCATCGGCGACATGCAGATGGAATCGGGCGGCCTTCGGATCGCGACAGCGCCGTCCGGCCTCGTGGATCCGGTCGTCCGCATCGATCACCGCCTCGTCCGATGCGTCGGCGAGCGTCGCCAGGAGATCGGGCAGCGCGGCGTCGTCCTGTTCGGAGAAGAACGTCGCCCAGGCGTGCGCGCGCACCGCGGGTTCGGCGCTCCGCACCTGGTCGGCGAGGTCCGGCCCGCGCAGGCCGGAACCGACCATCGCGAGCACCCCGCCCGCGAGCACCATCGCCGTCATGGATACGAGCATTCGGTTCCGCATCGTCGAATGATACTCCGGTCGGCGGGGTTGAGTCTGCGTCCGGCGGCGAATCGATACCATGCGTCGAGCGACGCGCACGGAGCACCTCATGATCGGACTCATCCGACGGTACGCCCGATGGCTGCACACCGGCTGGCCCGCCGGCACCGTCGAACGACTACCCGACGTGCGCGAGGACGGGTCCACCAACGTGCCCGGGATCCTCGTGGCCGGGGATCTCACCGGCGTGCCGCTGCTGAAGTTCGCGGCCGACACCGGCGCGCGGGCCGTCGAGACCATCCTCGCCGAGCCCGGGTTCGCGGGTCGCCCGCGCGACGAGGCGATCGTCGACGTGCTCATCATCGGCGCGGGCGTCGCGGGCATCGCGGCGGCGGCGCGGGCGCGTCGGGCCGATCTGCGCATCGAGATCGTCGAGGCGTCGGAGCCGCTGAGCACCATCGTCAACTTCCCGCGCGGGAAGCCGATCTTCACGTACCCGACGGACATGACGCCGCGCGGCGACCTGCGCTTCGACGAGCGGTCCGACGTGCGCGAGGGCCTGATCGACATGCTCCTCGAGTTCATCGCCGAGCACGGCATCACGCCGCGCCACGGCCGGGTGGAGCGCCTGTCCCGTCGGCGGGACGTGATCGACGCGACGCTTGTCGACGGCACGGTGATCCGCGCGCACCGGGTGATCGTCGCGATCG
>JAGQOI010000045.1 GCA_020427625.1 Phycisphaerales bacterium
CTTCAGCCTCGGCCTCGGCCTTGGCTTCGAGCGCCTTGGGCATGTGCTCCCAGGCCTTCATGCCGAAGAAGACGCCGTCGCCGTCGTCGGCCCAGGTGATGCCGGCGTAGTCGACGATGCGGAACGCGGGAGGCGCGTCCGTCTCGTGCTCGCGCGGATCGAACGTCGACGCCTGCGCCTGCCCGCCCGCGAGATCGCGCCAGGTGAGCACGACGTGCGAGACGTCTTCATCCTTCTCGTAGGCGATCTCCCTCAACACGGCGAGATCCGTCGCATCCTCACGCCAGGTCAGCGCGCGGTACGTCGCATCCTCCGAGTCGAGCGTGCGCAACACGCGCGTCGCGGGATCGAAGAGCTGCACGCCGTTGCCGCTCTTCTCCGGCGCGTCGATGATCATCGCGAGCAGCGAGTCGTCGTCCGCCCACGCCCACGTCCCGACGTTGCCGAACGTCGTGTCGACGTCGTTGCCGAGGTCGCGCAGGATGATCGTCGATCCGCCGCCGTCGCCCGACTTGCGGATGACGAGCCAGCGGCCGTCCCTGCTGAACGAGAACGAACCGACGTCCTTCACCTCGCTCGTCTCGCCCGTGACGAGGTTGCGCAGACCCATCGCGTTCCGCAGCGGCGTGCCGGACTCGCGCGCCTTCTCGCGCGCCGCCGGCGCGGCACCGATCGTGTACGCGAACCAGGCGCCGTCCGACGAGAACGTCGGACGCTCGCCGTACTTGATCGTCTCGTCGGCGCTCGTCGCCAGATGGTGCAGTCGAAGTTCATCCTCGTCGTCGACGCGCGACACCGTGTACGCGAACCAGCGCCCGTCCGGCGACATCGTCGCGCTGCCGAGTCGCTCGAATCGACCGTAGTCGGCCGCCTCGATCGGACGCTTCGGCGCCTTCGCGACCGCCTCGGTCGGCGCCGTCGCGTCGGGTGTCGGCGCGGCACCGGCGCCGGACACCATGAGACCGAATCCGATGATCAGAGCCGCGTACGTATCGATGCCGCGCATGGCCGACGCCTCCTGGGATGGTGGACGTTCTACCCTACCGCCCGCGCGCCGGATTGATGCCCCAAAAACGGATTGCCGCCGCGCGCGTGGAACGCGATCGTCGCGGCCGCGCGATCGCTCACGAGGCACGAGACGCGAGATTATCGGCGGTCACTCGATCCGTCCCGGTTCGCGCCGTCCGGTTCCGGGCGCGGCGACGGCGTCGTCGCCGAGATCCGCCCGCGCGCGTTCGACGAGGCGCATCATGCGCTCGACGACGTCGGGGCGCCTCGACGCGAGATCCCACTGCTCGCCGGGATCGGACGCGAGATCGAACAGGGACACGCCGATCCGCACGCCGTAGTCGTACTGTCCCGGCCGCCCGTCGTGCCCCGGCTCGCGCCCGATCATCGATCGGTAGGTGTGCTCGAGGTGCAGTTTCCATCGCCCGCTGCGCACCGCCTCCAGGCGGTTCGCGCCGTAGTAGAAGTACAGCGCCTCGCGCTCGATCGTCGCGCCGGGCGTCGTCAGGAGCGGCCGGATGTCGACGCCGTCCACCGGCGGGCCCGAATCGTCGCCGAGCAGCGCCGCGATCGTCGGCAGGATGTCGATCGTCATCGCCGGCTCGTGACACACCAGTCCCGCGCCGAAGCCGCCCGGCCAGCGGACGACGCACGGCACGCGCACGCCGCCGTCGAACGTCGTGCCCTTGCCCTCGCGCAGCGGCCCGGTCGTGCCCGCGTGATTGCCGTAGCTCAGCCACGGCCCGTTGTCGGAGATGAACATGACGATCGTGTCGTCATCAAGCCCGAGGCGCGCGATCGTCGCGAGGATCCGTCCGACCGACCAGTCGATCTCCTCGACGACGTCGCCGTAGGTGCCCGAGGCGCTGTGCCCGACGAACGCTTCACCGGGATACAGCGGCACATGCGGCATGGGGTGCGCGAGGTACACGAGGAACGGCGACGCGCGATGCGCCTCGATGAACGACACCGCCGCGTCCGTGAAGTCCCGCGTGAAGCGCGACTGGTCGGCGGCCGTCACCTCGGCGTCGACGACGGCATCGTCGCGATACAGCGGCAGCGGCGGCCAGTTCTTCGGCGTCTCCGGGTGACCCGGCCACATGTCGTTCGAGTACGGAATCCCCAGCCAGGTGTCGAAGCCGTGACGCAGCGGCCGGAACGGCGCGGCATCGCCGAGATGCCACTTGCCGAACACCGCCGTCGCATAGCCGTGATCACGACACAGTTCCGCCAGCGTGCGCTCGGCGTCGGCGATCCCGCGCTTCGCACCGGGCGACAGCGCGACGCCGCCGAGGCCGAGACGGTTCGGATAGCAGCCCGTGAGCAGTGCCGCGCGGGAGGAGGAACAGACCGGCTGCGCGACGTAGAAGTCCGTGAACCGCACGCCTTCGGACGCGAGGCGATCGATGTTCGGCGTGCGATGCACGGGCGCGCCGTAACACCCGAGGTCGCCGTAGCCGAGATCGTCGACGAAGACGATGACGACGTTCGGCGGTCGCTCCGACGCCTGCGCCGCCGACGCGACGGCGACGAGCGCGAGCAGGATGATCGGAATTCGGGACATGGCGCGTCCTCCGCGGAAGGCGACGCCGATGGTACTCGACGACGGCGCGACGGTCGTGGCTATACTCGCGGCCCATGGAACCCGCCGTCCTCCTGATCGCCGGCCTCGTGCTGCTCGCCGGCAGCATCCTCCAGAGCGCGGCCGGCTTCGGGATCGGCCTCTTCGCCATCCCCCTCATCATCATGCTCGGCGTCGATCCGCCGGTCGCGATGGTGATCGTCGCGACCAGCGCGGCGGCGCAGAACATCGTCGGCGCCGTCACCTTCCGCAGTCACATCGAGTGGCGTCAGGTCGCGTGGATGGTCGCCATCGCCGGCGCGACGATCCCGCTCGGCGTGTTCGTGCTCGGGCAGATCGTCGAGCTGGGCGAGGGTCGGATCCGTCAGATCTTCGGTCTGCTCGTACTCGGCGCGCTGGTGACGCAGTGGATCGCGCGGATCGAGCCGCGCGATCACGTGCCCTGGCCGTGGGGCGTGTTCGCACTGGCGGTGTCGGGGTTCACGACGGGCCTGGCGGGCATGGGCGGACCGCCGCTCGTGCTGTGGATCATCGCGCACGCGTGGTCGACGGAGCGGAGTCGGGGGACGATGTGGGCGTTGTTCACCGGCCTGTTCCCGGTGCAGTTCATCGTGCTGTACGCGAACTTCGGGCCGGCGGTACCGGTCGCCCTCGGCTGGGGTGCCGCGCTGGTGCCGTTCACGTTGCTCGGCATTCCCCCGGGCCTGTGGATCGGTCGTCGGATGTCGACGAAGGTGCTGCACCGGGTCTGCTATGCGATGCTGCTCATCGTGGCGATGATCGCGATTCTGCAGCCGTGGCTGCGCGGAGCGTAGGCGCGCGCGGACGGTTCAGGCGGCGCGGGCGGCGGCGATGAGGATCTCCGCGGCGGCCCGGGCGGATCGCGCGGCGGCGGGCGGGGTGGCGCCGTCGAGTCCGACGCGCCCGACGACGTGCGCGGCACAGATCGCGCCTTCGAGCAGGAGGTTGAGGTGTTCGGCGACGGCGGCGGGGTCGGTGAGCCCCGCGGTCTCGCAGTGATCGCGGAGATAGCGGAGCACATCGCGTTTGTGATCGGCGGCGACGCGTCGGACGGGACTCCGGGGATCGCAGAATTCGGCGGAGGCGTTGATGAACATGCAGCCGCAGAAGTCCCTGGCGGCGAACCAATCCTCGTGGTAGTCGAAGACGGCGAGGAGGCGTCCGATCGGATCGGCCGCCCGGCTCTCGACGAACTTCATCATCCGGTTCCGGAAGATCTCATCGCGTCGTCGGAGGGCGGCGACGATGAGTTCGTCCTTGGACTTGAAGTGGTTGTACAGGGTCATGCGGCTCACGCCGGCCTCCTGAAGGACGACGTCGAGCCCGGTGTGATGGAATCCGGACCGGGCGTACACGCGCATGGCGGCATCGATGAGTTCGTCGCGGCGGCTGGGTGGCATGACGGCCTCCGAGGAGCGTGCGGATCCATGACGCGAGAGAATACTGACTGACCAATCGAGTATATCGCGCCACAGATTCCGAAACCAGTTCATCCGTCGGCACGACACGGCCGGACCCGGGGCCTCACGAAACAAAAATGTGGATCGCCCGGAAATAGACTGATGAGTCAGTATGTTGTCTCCGGCAGCCAGCCCGACAATGCGTGAAGGGCCCGGCTGACGCCTGACCCCCCCTTCTGAAACCGCTCGCAAAGGAGATCCTCCCATGCCCCGACTCACCGCCCTCGCTCCCGCCGACGCCCCCCCCAAGGCCCGGCCGCTCCTCGAGAATGTTCGCAAGGGCCTCGGCATGGTCCCCAACCTCATGGCGACCCTCGCCCATGCCCCCGCCGCGCTTCAGGCGTACCTGGGCTTCAGCCAGGCCCTCGGCGGCGGCACGCTCGACGCACCGCTCCGCGAGCGGATCGCGCTGGCCGTCGCCGGCGCCAACTCGTGCGGCTACTGCGCCTCCGCCCACACCGCCCTCGGCGCCGCCGCCGGACTGCCGAAGGACGAACTCGCCCGCAACCTCCGCGGCGACTCCAACGACCCCCGCGCCGCCGCCGCCATCGACCTCGCGCTCGCCATCGTCGCGAAGAAGGGCGTCGTCGGCGATGACGACCTCGCCGCCGCACGCGAGGCCGGCCTCACCGACGGCGAGATCGTCGAGGTCGTCGCCAACGTCGCCCTCAACATCTTCACGAACTACCTCAACCACGTCGCGGACACCGTGATCGACTTCCCCGTCGTCGACGTCCCGACGCCCGCAACGATCTGATCGCCTCGACCCGGCAGGCCGCCGCGCCCGGCCAGGAACGCCGACGCGGCGCGCCTGCCGCACCCCCGATCGTCCACCGTCCCCGCCGTTCCCGAGGACTCGACCCGCCCGTTCCCGGTGCCGTCGCTCATCATTCGAGGCGGCGGCGCCTTCGAGGAAGGGGCCGCGCGACGTCCGGCCGATCAACGCATGCCGGGCCGACCCGAACGAGACGAACCGCGACGCGCGGCGCAGCGCTCGCTGCGCGCGATCCACGCGAAGCGACGACGTTGCCGTCCCGATACACCGACCGTCCGACCCGCCGCGCCCGTCGAAACGGTGATTCACCTCGCGCGTCATCCCCGCTACCATGAGGTCAGGTGGCACAGGGACCGGCGGCGCTCGCGGGCGAGCCGGTGAGGGAGCGCACGCACGATGGGTTCGCCGCGATCCTCGGAACAGCACGACGTCTTTCCCCCCACGCTCAACACGTGGATCGATCGCAAGATCGACGAGGGCGAGACCGGGCGTCCGGACCTCAACCACTACGTCATGAGCGTCTACGCCGACCCGCTCAAGGTCTACTTCCGCGGCTGCTCGATGCGATGGCTCGGCGAGCCCGACGACATCATCGCGGGATTCTTCGCGAACCGGCTCGCCCGCCCGAACTTCTTCAACGACTGGAAGTCCGCCGGCAACCGCCTGCGTCGCTGGCTCATGAACGCCCTGCTCTTCTACCTGCGGGAAGTCTCCCGCGAACGACGACGACACGGACACGTCGAGGACGTCGTCGACGAGATCGGCGAGTGGACCGACGGACCCGAGGCCGCCGTCGATCGCGCCTGGGCGTTCGCCCTCGTCCGCAACGCCTGGGAACGCGCGTCGAACGACTGTCGCGACGCCGGACAGACCGCGCACTGGGAGATCTTCGTCCGACACCATCACGACGGCGAGGCGTACCGCGACATCGCGCCCGACTTCGGCGTCGACGCGTCGCAGGCCGCGGTCATGGTGCGCACCGTGACGAAGAAGTTCAAGCAGGCCCTCCGCGACTGCATCGCGATGGACGGCGTCGCGCCGGGCGAGATCGACGACGAGATCCGCATGCTGCTGGAGATCACGGGCTCATGACCGAACACGCCGACGACCACCCGACCGTCCCCCTCACCGATCGCGCCGTGACCCGCATGCTCACGCTCGGACTCTCGCGACCCGCCCGACCCATCGACGGGCTCATCGAACGACTCAGCGCGCCCGACGCGGCCGGATGGCTCGACGTCGCGCTGCGACTCTCGCCGGCCGCGAGCGACGGCGATCCCGTCGATCGACTCGTCCACGGACAGGCCTCCCGCGCCGATCTCGAGGTCTACAAGCGCAGCGCCCAGGCCTCCAACGCACCGCCCATCTCCGATGAAGCCATGCGCGGGATGTTCGCCTACTTCACCATCGTCGCGGCCGGGCTCGCCCATCACGGCATCCTCCTCACGAGCCGACCCCGCGAACAGGTCGACGAGTTCCTGCTCGACCTCGCCGCCGTGCTGCCCGAACCGTGGCATTCGTTCCTCTGTCGCGCGACCGAAGCCCCGGCGTGAGCACGCCCGCGACCATCCGGATCGAGGACGATCCCGCGCCCGCCCTCCGCGCCGCCGCCGCGCGCCTCGACCTCCATGACGACGCCGACCTCGTCCTCGGACTCGTCGACGACATCCTCGAACTCCGGACCCTCGACGCCCGTCGCGGCACGGGCGTGCGCGTCGATTTCCGTCCCGTCGATCTCCGCACCGGCGCCGGCAACCTCTCCACGAAGCAACCCCTCGCCCGCGCCGTCGGCCCGAGGGGCCGACGGGTGCTCGATGCGACGGCCGGGCTCGGCGGCGACGCATTCCTCATCGCCTGTCTCGGACATCACGTCGTCGC
>JAGQOI010000046.1 GCA_020427625.1 Phycisphaerales bacterium
ACTCACTCACGCCCCAGTAGAGCACCTTGCCGTGCGCGATGAGGTCGTTCATCGCGCGGCAGGTCTCGACGAGCGGCGTCTCGTCGTCGTAGCGGTGACACTGGTAGAGATCGATGTAATCGGTGCCGAGGCGCTTGAGCGAGGCGTCGCACTGCTCGAAGATGTGCTTGCGGCTGAGGCCGCGGTCGTTGGCGCCGGGGAACGGCCAGTCCTTGAGCGGCCAGTAGAGTTTCGTCGCGAGGACGATGGTGTCGCGACGGAACGGCGCCAGGGCCCGACCGACGACGACCTCGGTCGTCTGGCCGCCGTAGGCGTTGGCGGTGTCGAAGAAGTTGATGCCCGTCTCGTAGGCCGCCCGATGCAGGGCGTCGGCGTGCGGCTGGTCGCTGTCGTTGAAGTTGAGCCACGACCCGAACCCGATCTCCGAGAGTTTGATGCCCCACATGCCGAGTCGACGGTAGTTCATGGCGTCCGGTGCTCCGTGCAGTCGATCAGGCGATGAGGCATCGACGACCCGCCGTGGCTCATCCGATGGTCTCGAATCCGAAGAAGACGGACCCGCTCGTCGCGCGAAATCGATTGTATCGTCGAATTGCCGGCGCCTGTCCGGGTCGGCGGCCCGGTTCGGCGGCGTGTGGTCGGGCGGCCCAGCGCCGGCCGGCGGCGGTGCCCCGAAGAACACGATGTCGGTCAGCCCGGAGACCACGCCGGGCGAGCCCACATCGGCACCGATGAACACGCCCGCCGCCCGCGACGTCGTGGCGCCGTGCTTGCCCGCCGCGGCGCGACGCCAGGACGCACCCGAGGCGGGATCCGCACCGCCCGCATCGATGAGTTCGAGGCTGAACCCGCTGCGACACGGCGGCCAGGACTCGCCGCACGCGAAGTTCACCTCGCACGCAATGTCGTCGTGCTCGTCGCGCAGCCGCAGGATCTCGTTCGTCGCCGAGGGCGCATTCGACAGCCCGCCCCATCGAACCGGGATGATGTGCACCATCGCGACGCTTGCCGCAGATCGGGCGCCGCCGCCGGGCCGGCCATGATCGGCGCCTCGAGCGTCATCGTTCGGACGGCGCCCGTCCCGCACGCCCACCTCGGGATCCCGCCCGGCGGCCGGATCTGCATCCCGATCTGCGGCCGGATCGGGCGGCGGTGGGGACGGCAGGATGGGCGCCAGAATGGGCGGCGGTGCGGCGCCGGTGGACGGCCAGGCCGCGCGGAACTCCTCGACCGTCACCGCGGCCTCGTTCACGAGGATCGCGACGGCGCCGGGATGGAGCACGACATCAAAGGGTCCCCATTCGCTCGACGCCCGCGTGTCCTCGTCGTCGAGACGCCAGCCTCGCAGGTCGACGGGCGATGCACCGACGTTCGCGATCTCCACCCACTCCGATTCGCCGCGGCGCTCCGGTGAGAGGGGATCGAACATGATCTCGGTGATCAGGATGGTCGGAGACGATGTCGGCGGCGCGGATGTCGCGAACACCGACGCTACCATGACGATGCTGAGCGCCAGCATGCAGGCCCGCGTTTCTCGTTCCCGTCGTGGCGGAAGAGTACCACGCCGCGCGATGGATGGTAGGGAAAAGTTCGGAAATGACGAAGAAGGGTGCCGAAGAGGTCTTCGATCCCCAGCGTCCGACCGCGGCGATGCTGCGATGGGCGTACGCGCGCGGCTGGTTTCCGATGGCGGACCCCGAGGCCGACGTGATCGACTGGTACGGGCCGGACCCGAGGGGGATCATCCCGCTCGACGACTTCCACGTCCCGCGCAACCTCGCGCGACTCCTCCGGCAGGGACGCTTCGAGATCCGCAGTGACACGGCGTTCGAACAGGTGTTTCGGGCCTGTGCCGTGCCGCGGTCCGAGGAGAACGGCACGTGGATGTCGCCGCGCCTGGCCGCGGCGTACCTCGATCTGCACGGTTCGGGCGATGCGCATTCCGTCGAGGCCTGGTTGGACGGGCGCCTCGTCGGCGGGCTCTACGGCGTGCATCTCGGCGGCGCGTTCTTCGGAGAGTCGATGTTCTGCACTCCGGAGGCCGGCGGCTCCAACGCATCCAAGGTCTGTCTCGCCCACCTCGTCGGATGGCTGCGGCACCGGGGGTTCGCCCTGCTCGACACCCAGTTCGCCAACGCACACCTCGACCAGTTCGGATGCGTCGAGATCCCGGCGCGCGTCTACGCCCGTCGGCTCGGCGCGGCGGTCGCGCGCCGGTGCGCCTGGCGGCCGTTCGATGCCGGTGCCGCGCTGTCGTCGCTCGGGACGCAGGCCTGAGCGGGACCACCCGTGCGGGCCGGGTGGGAATCGGCCGGGAAGCCGCTACCATCCGCAACCTCATCACACCGCGGGTGGTCGTCATCCGCCAGGGACAGCGTGGATCATGGAAATCGGAATCGTCGGACTGCCCGGGGTCGGGAAATCGAGCCTGTTCAAGGCCTTGACGGGCGTCGACACGCCGGTGGGCGGAGCGTTCAAGCCGGCGGTCGCCCTCGCGGCCATTCCGGACCCGCGTCTGCACACCATCGCCGGGTTCATCCCGACGAAGAAGATCATCCCGGCGCAGATCCAGTTCGTCGACATTCCCGGCGTCGCGCCCGGCGGCGGCGGCGACGGGGCGAGCCGCCTGAACTCGTTCCTCGTGCACGTGCGCCAGGTCGACGCGATCTGTCACGTCATCCGGTGCTTCGAGGACGACATTCACGGTCCCGCCCGGGCCGCGGCGGACGGCGAGACGATGGAGACCGAACTCATTCTCGCGGACATGCAGGTCGCCGAGTCGGCGATCGACAAGGCGACGCGCAACGCCCGGTCCGGCGACAAGGACGCGAAGCACCGGCTCGGTGTCCTCGAACGCTGTCTCGAGGCCGGCAACGACGGGCGCGCCATCCGATCGATCCCCGACTGGACCGAGGCCGACCAGGGCGTGCTCCGCGGATACGGCATGATCACGGCGAAGCCGGTGCTCTATGTCGCCAACGTCGGGGAGGACGGCCTGACGGGTGAGGACCCGCAGGTGAAGGCCGTCATGGCCCATGCCGCGGCAAACCAGAGCGAAGCCGTCGTGCTCTGCGCCAAGCTCGAAGCCGAACTCTCGGAACTCGAAGGCGACGACCAGAAGGAACTGCTCGAGGCAATGGGCCTGTCGGAGCCGGCCATCGGGCCGCTGGCGCGGGCGGCCAACGCGGTGCTCGGTCTGTCGACGTTCTACACGGCCGGGGACAAGGAAGTCCGGGCGTGGGTGATCCCGGTCGCGGCGACGGCACCGGAGGCGGCCGGCGCGATCCACTCGGACATCCAGCGTGGCTTCATCCGGGCCGAGTGTTATCACATCGACGATCTCGTCGCGCACAAGACCGAGAAGGCCATCCGCGACGCGGGCAAGCTCCGCAGCGAAGGCAAGCAGTACGTCATGCGCGACGGAGACGTCGTGCACTTCCGGTTCAACGTCTAAGCGACGGTCGTCGCCGGGGAATGCCGACGCCCGGGTGGTCGGATCGATCTACACTGACGGTGTTTCCAAGGGGTTCGCGCCATCTGACCGATAGTCCGGGGGTCATGGACGCGAATCGGGAGGCCGCGCGGCGTGGATCCGAATCGACTCATCCCCAGCATGTTCCACCGGCGTCTCACGCTGGTCGCGCTCGTCATGATCGCGATGATGTTCGTGCTGGCGGTCCGCCTGTTCGCGTTGACGGTCATCGATGGCTCGGCCCGTCGGAGCCTGGCGGAGCTGCGTCTCGATCAGCGGACGTTCCTCCCGACGTATCGCGGGCGGATCCTGGATCGGGCGGGTCGTCACCTGGCGGTGGACTCGGCGTGCTATGACATCGCCGTCGACTATCGGGTGATCAACGACGCCTGGCCGCGGGATCAGGCGTTTCGCGAGGCGCGGCGCGCGGCGGGCGAGGCCTGGCGCGACATGTCACGCGACGAGCGGGAGGACCTCGTGCGGACCTTCCTGCCGCCGTACGAGCAGGTCGTGCGTCGGCTGTGGTCGGAGATCCGCGAGGCGGGCGATCTGACGGAGGCGGAACTCACCGAGCGTCTCGAGGACATCCGCCGCCGCGTGGAGCGCATGGCGTCGGTCGTCTGGTCGGCGCAGCATCAGCGGGAACTCGCGAAGTACGGCGACGAGCAGCCGAGCGGCGAGCCGCTGCCGTTCAAGATGCGCCCGATCCGCGAGCAGCAGCAGACGCACGTCATCCTCACCCGCGTGCCCAACGAGGTCGCGTATCGCTTTCGCGAACTCGCGCTCGAGTGGGACGGCCTCATCGAGGTCGTCGACTCGACGACCCGCGAGTACCGTTGGGCGACCCAGTACGTGCGCCTCGACCGATCGACCCTGCCGCAGCCCATCCGCGGGCAGGCGGACGATCCGCTCGAGCTCGAAGTGCGCGGCGTCGGCGATCACATCCTCGGCACGATGCGCGACCAGGTCTGGGAAAGCGACTTCGAACGACGACCCTTCCTCGATGACCGGACCGGAGAGATCGTCGATCTCGGCGGATACCGGATCGGCGACAGCGTCGGCGAGCGCGGGCTCGAGGCGGTCTTCGAGGACACCCTGCGCGGCTCGCGCGGCGTCATGCGCCGCAACCTCGAGACCAACATCGAGGAGCGCACGGCGCCCACGCCCGGGCGCGACATGAAGATCACCATCGACATCGCGCTCCAGGCGCGCGTGCAGGCGATCCTCGCGCCGGCGTTCGGGCTCACGCGCGTGCATCAGTACCAGGCGGGATGGGAGAACTCGGGCGAGCCGCGGGAGACGGGTCTGCCCATCGGAACGCCGCTGAATGCCGCGGCGGTCGTGCTGGAGGTCGGCAGCGGCGACATCCTGGCGATGGTGTCGATGCCGACGATGGCCGACGGTGTGGCGCTGCCGGCGGTGGAGCGAGCGCAGTCCGCGTTCAGCGTGAATCGACCGGTCGAGGCGATCTATCCGCCGGGTTCGATTCTGAAGCCGATCGTGCTCGCCGCGGCGGTCATGCAGGGCGTGCATCGTTTGGACGACCGCATCGAGTGCACCGGGCACTACTACCCGGCGTTCAAGGATCGGGCCCGCTGCTGGATCTATCGGCCGCCGGGGTACTACACGCACGGGATCGGCAGCCAGGTCGGCGGTCCGCTGGACGGCGTGCAGGCGTTGGCGCGATCGTGCAACATCTACTTTTACACGCTGGGCAACCGGCTCGGGCTCGAACGTCTGTCGAACTGGCTCGCGCGATTCGGTCTCGGGACGCCGTTCGGCATCGGACTCCAGTACGACACGACGGTGACGGGGGCGGACGGCGAGACCCGAGCGATGACGATCGGGGAGTCGGGCGGGACGCTGCCGTCGGCGGAGGCGATCGACGCGCTGCGGCGATCCGGTCGGATCGACTTCGAGAGCACGATCGCGGGCATCGGGCAGGGGGCGATCACCTGGACGCCGCTCCAGGCCGCCCATGCGTTCGCGATGCTCGCCCGTCGCGGTCGCTGGGTCGAGCCGCGTCTGATCATCGGCGACGACCGGTACGGCGGTCGTCGTCCGGAGCGTGACCTGCCGATGTCTCGTGAGCTCGTCGACACGATCATGGACGGTCTGCACCGGTCGGTCACCGAGGACTACGGCACGGGTCATCACATCCGGTACGCGGATCGGCGGACGGAGCCGATTCTCAACGCGACGAACGTCACGGTGTGGGCGAAGACGGGCACGGCGCAGGCGCCGAACCTGCGTCTCGACGACGATGGCGACGGGACCGTCGATCGGATCATCGAGCACATGACGCACGCGTGGTTCGTCGGCCTGGTCGGCGCGGGCGACAAGGCGGTCGCGGCGCCGGAGTATGCGGTCGTGGTCCTCGTCGAGTACGGCGGCTCGGGCGGCCGCACGTCGGGTCCCATCGCCAACCAGATCATCCGGGCGCTCCAGGACGAGGGCTATCTCGCGCCCGGACTCGACGCGCCGGGAACCGGCGGGCCGTGAGCGTCTCCGCGACCGAGCCCGGCGTCGCGTCCCGCGGGTACACCGCCAAGTCGCTGCACGAGGATGCCCGGTCGCTGCACCAGTCGCGGGTCGCCTGGTGGACGATCGGATGGGTCTGCGTCGCATCGGCGCTCGCGCTGAGCATCATCGGCGTGATGGCGATCGACACGACGCGTCCCGACCTCGCGATGAAGCATCTCGTCCACCTCGGCTTCGGCGTGTGCGTCGCGGTCGCGGTCGCGGTGCCGCACTACCGTTGGGCCCGTCGGATGGCCTATCCGCTGCTCGGCATCTCGATCCTGCTGCTCGTGTTCATCCTGCTGCCGGGCGTGCCGGAGGCGATCGTCCGCCCGCGCAACGGCGCCCGACGGTGGATCTCGCTCGTCGTCACCGATTTCCAGCCGTCGGAGCTGGCGAAGTTCGCGTACGTCGCGGCCCTGGCGAGCTACCTCCGCATGCGCAGCAACTACCGGACGCTGACGGGTCTGCTGCGCCCGCTCGCGCTGACGTTCCTGCCCATGGGCCTCGTGCTCATCGAGCCGGACCTCGGCACGGCACTGCTGTTCCTGCCGACGCTGTTCGCGATGCTCATCGCGGCAGGCGCGAAGATCAAGCACATGCTGCTCGTCGTCGTGCTCGGTCTGAGCCTCGCGCCGATGATGTATCCGCTGCTCAAGCCGCACGAGAAGGACCGCATCATGGCGATGGTCGCCCAGCTCAAGGGCGACGACCGGTACCGGGACGACATCGGCTTCCAGGCCGAGCGGGCGATGGTCCTCGTCGGCGCGGGCGGACTGTTCGGGGCGCATCCGAAGGAGCATGCCGCGGCTCTCATCGAGTTCAACCGGCTGCCCGAAGAGCACAACGACATGATCTTCGCGGTGGTCTGCTGCCGATGGGGACTGATGGGCGGGCTGGTCGTGTTCGGGCTCATGCTGTCGTTGTGCGTGTCGGGGATCATCGTCGCGGGCCTGTCGCGGGATCCGTTCGGACGCCTCGTCGCGGTGGGACTGGTCGCGATCCTGTTCGCCCAGACGACGATCAACGCGGGCATGACGATCGGGCTGCTGCCGATCACCGGGATGACGCTGCCGTTCGTGAGCCAGGGGGGGACGAGCCTGGTCATCGCGTGGGTGATGGTCGGGTTCATCGTGAACATTGCGCTCCGCCGGGCACGGTACCTCGTCCGTCACTCGTTCGAGTTCGATACGATGTCGTCCGAATGAACGAACTGCACCCCATCGCGCCGCCGGACGCGTTCCACGACGCCGTCGCCGACGCCGGCCTGGAACTCGACGCCGCCGAACTCGGTCGTCTCGGGCGATACCTGACGCTGCTGCTCGACGCGAACCGGCGGTTCAACCTCACGGCGATCCGCGATCCCGACGAGGCCTGGATGCGGCACGTCTTCGACAGCCTGACCCTCGTGCCGTACGTGCTCCAGGCGGGCGCGTCGACGCTGGCGGACATCGGCAGCGGCGGCGGCCTGCCGGGGATTCCGCTCGCGATCGTCCTGCCCGACCTCAGCGTGACGCTCGTGGAGACGACGGGCAAGAAGGCGACGTTCCTGCGCGAGGTCGTCGCGACCCTCGGACTCGCCAACGTGACGGTCGTCAACGATCGCGTCGAGACCCTGGGCCAGGATCGAACCCACCGCGAGCAGTACGACGTCGTCACGGCGCGGGCGCTCGGACGCCTCAACGTCCTGCTCGAACTCGTCATCCCGCTCGTGCGCGTCGGCGGGCACGGCCTGGCGATCAAGGGCGAGCAGGCGGCATCCGAAGTGGACGCGGCGAAGCGCGCCCTGCACCTGCTCCACACGCATGTCGTGGACCTCGCCCGTACGCCGACCGGCACCATCATCGTCCTCGAGAAGCAGCGCAAGACGCCCCGCATCTACCCGCGCCGCGCCGGGGAACCGAAACGCACGCCGCTCGGCGCCTCGGACGGTCCCGCGGCACGCGCGCGATGAGCACTCGCACAGGAGCGTCGACGTGTCGCTGGTGAGCGTGTTCGACATGTTCAAGATCGGGATCGGACCGTCGAGCAGTCACACGCTCGGGCCGTGGCGGATCGTGCAGCGGTTCCTCCGCGAGCTGGCGTCGACTCCCGGCTTCGACGCGCCGGACCGCCTCCGCTTCGAACTGCTCGGCTCGCTCGCGCTCACCGGGCACGGGCATGCGACCGACACCGCGATCGCCCTCGCCATGCTCGGGGAGGAGCCGGAGACCGTCGACGTCGCCGCCATCCCGCGCCTCGTCGCGGACCTCGCGGCCCGCCGGTCCGTCGAACTCGGCGGACGCTCCGTCCCGTTCGATCCGGCGACCGACATCATCTTCAATCGCCGCGAGCGCCATCCCGGACACGCGAACGCGATCCGCGCCGTCGCGATCGTCGGCGATGCGTCGCTGGAGCGCGTGTATTTCTCGCTCGGCGGCGGGTTCGTGAGCGCCGCGTCGGAAGGCGACGAGCCCGCCGTCGACCGCCCGGCGCCGCCCCATCCCATCCAGCACGCCACGGATTGGCTGCGTCACTGCGAGACGCTCGGCGTGCGCCTGTCGGACGTCGTGCTGGCGAACGAACGGGCGTGGTGGCCGGAGACGGAGATCCGGTCGCGCCTCGTCGCGCTGTGGGAGACGATGCGGGCATCGATCCGGCGCGGCTGTCGCGGCGACGGCGTGCTTCCGGGCGGCCTGAACGTGAAGCGTCGGGCGCCCGACTTCCTGCGCGACGTGGTTCCGGAGATCAGTCGTGACGACATCGACCGTCTCATGCTGACGATCCGTGCCGCGAAACTGCCGTACGAACAGGCGATCCGGATCATCTCGTGCTTCGCGATCGCAGTGAACGAGGAGAACGCGGCGATGGGCCGCGTCGTCACGGCGCCGACCAACGGAGCCGCGGGCGTGATTCCGGCGGTGATGATGTATCGCGCCTGCTTCGCGACGGACCCGGTGACGGAGGACGACGTCGTGCGCTACCTGCTGACCGCCGGCCAGGTCGGCGCACTGTTCAAGCAGAACGCGACGATCTCGGCCGCGATGGGGGGATGCCAGGCGGAGATCGGCGTGTCGTCGGCGATGGCCGCGGCCGGTCTCGCGGAACTCATGGGCGCAACGCCCGGCCAGGCGCTGGTCGCCGCCGAGATCGCGATGGAACATCACCTCGGGATGACGTGCGACCCCGTCGGCGGTCTCGTGCAGATTCCGTGCATCGAGCGCAACGCGATGGGCGCGGTGAAGGCGATCGCGGCGGCGGCGATCGCGGCCTACACGGACCCGGCGTGCACGCGGGTGAGTCTCGACGACATCATCGAGGTCATGTGGGAGACGGCCAAGGAGATGAACGAGCGGTACAAGGAGACCTCCCTCGGCGGTCTCGCGGTACGACTGTCGGTGACGGTCGGTCTGGCCGAGTGCTGAGCGGCGGTCGCCGCGGGAACGCGTCATGCCCGTCGACATGGACAACCTG
Organism: Phycisphaerales bacterium; assembly: GCA_020427625.1. Taxonomy (GTDB): domain Bacteria; phylum Planctomycetota; class Phycisphaerae; order Phycisphaerales; family SM1A02; genus JAGQOI01. The sequence goes on from JAGQOI010000046.1 coordinate 9,446, forward strand.
CTCTCGCTCGACGGCGCGCTCGCACGCCGTCTCCAGGGCTTCGAGTCGCGTCCCCAGCAGACGACGATGTCCCGTGCCGTCGAGGAAACCTTCGCGCGGCACGGTCGCCTGCTCGTCGAAGCCGGGACCGGCGTCGGCAAGTCCTTCGCCTACCTCCTGCCCGCCATCAAACGCGTCGTCGAGCACCAGGAGCGCGTCGTCATCGCGACGAACACGATCACGCTCCAGGAACAGCTCATCGAACACGACGTACCCGTCCTCAATGCCGTCATCCCGGAGGAGTTCACCGCCGTCCTCGTCAAGGGGCGCGGCAACTACCTCTCGCTCCGTCGCCTCAAGCTCGCCAGCGAGCGGCAGGACCGCCTGTGCAGCGACGAGCCGGCGCGTCACTCGCTCCACCTCATCGAGGACTGGGCGTACCGTACGACCGACGGCACCCTGACGACCCTGCCGCAACTGCCGCGCCCGTCGGTGTGGGATCTCGCGCAGTCGGACTCGCACAACTGCATGGGCAAGAAGTGCCCGACGTACCAGACCTGCTTCTTCCAGGCCGCGCGACGACGGATGGAACACGGCGATCTGCTCGTCTGCAATCACGCGCTGTTCTTCGCGGACCTCGCGCTGCGTTCGCGGGGCGTCGGGTTCCTGCCGCCGTACGATCACGTGATCCTCGACGAGGCGCACGGCATCGAGGACGTCGCGTCCGAGCATTTCGGCCTGCGCCTCTCCGAGGGTCGGATCAATCACCTGCTCAACATGCTCTACAGCGGCCGATCGGGCAAGGGCTTCCTCGCGGCGCTCGTCCTCGAGGACGGGTCGACGGAGACGGTCGACCGGACGATCGAGCAGTCGCTGACGGCGCGCCGGGCCGCCGACGCGTTCTTCGGGGATCTCGTCCGCTGGCAGACGGCGCACGGACCGGCGAACGGGCGCATCGACGTCGCCGGCATCGTGCCGAACGATCTCACGCCGGCGATGAACGGGCTCGCCGATCAACTCAAGTTCCTCCGGGACCGGGTCAAGCGCGACGCCGACGAGTTCGAGCTCAACAGCTATCTCCAGCGGGCGCGGGACATCGCCAACGAGGCGCAGTTGCTCGTCGACCTGGCGATCGACGGATGCGTGTACTGGATCGAGAGCGAGAGCACCGGGCGGCGGACGCGCCGGGCCGCGCTGGCGTGTCAGCCGGTGGACGTCGGTCCGATCCTGCGCGAGCAGTTGTTCGCGCGTGATGTCTCGGTGGTGCTCACGTCGGCGACGCTCGCGACGGGTCCGGGCGACTTCGCGCACATCGCGTCGCGTCTCGGGTGCGAGGAGGCGACGACGCTGCAACTCGGCAGTCCGTTCGATCACGGCGCGCAGATGCGCGTGCTCGTGGATCGCTCGATGCCGGGTCCGGAGCGTTCGGAGTACGTCGACGCTCTCGTGCCCCGCATCATCCGGCAGATCCGCGACACCGACGGCGGTGCGTTCGTGCTGTTCACGAGCTTCGCGATGCTCGATCGCGTCGAGGCGAAGCTGCGCCCGGCGCTCGTCGCGGCCGGGTATCCGCTGCTCGTGCACGGTCGCGACGGGGCGCGGGGACTGCTGCTCAAGCGGTTCAAGGAGGACGAGCGTTCCGTCCTGCTCGGGACGTCGAGTTTCTGGCAGGGCGTCGACGTGCGCGGGCGGGCGTTGCGGAACGTCATCATCACGCGTCTGCCGTTCGACGTGCCCGACCGGCCGCTCGTGCAGGCGCGCCTGGACCGGATCCGGGAGCAGGGGGGGAACCCGTTCGTCGATGACCAGTTGCCGCGGGCGGTGATCCGGTTCCGACAGGGCGTCGGTCGCCTGATCCGGTCGACGGCGGACACGGGTCGGGTCGTCGTGCTCGATCCGCGGATCGTCACGAAGCCGTACGGGCGCCGATTCCTCGCGTCGCTGCCGGAGGGAGTCGAGGTCGAGTGGATCGAGCCGGAGATCGACGAGGCGCTCGATCCGCCGGCGCCGGACGAGTGGTTCTGAGCGCCGGGTCGGCGGCGGTCGGGGGTGAAGCGATGGCGCCGCATCGCCGATGTATGATGCGGGCGGCCCGCGGATCGTGCCGCGGCCGTTCGATGCGTTTCGATGCGGACAGAGGAGCACGCAACCGATGCTGGGCAAGGTCTTCAAGGCGTATGACGTTCGGGCGACGTATCCGAAGCCGCTGAACGAGAAGCTCGCATGGAAGATCGGGTATGCGACCGCGCAGTACCTCGTCGAGCAGGCGACGGCGGAGGGGTACGACGATCCGATGATGCGTCACGTCGTCGTCGGCGGCGACATGCGGAAGTCGACGCCGGCGCTCAAGGACGCGCTCAAGCAGGGGATCCGCGACTTCGGCGCGCACGTCATCGACGTCGGGATGGTCGACACGCCGTTCGTGTACTTCGCGATCAACTACCTCGGCTGCTGCGGCGGCGTGCAGACGACGGCGTCGCACAATCCCGCGAACTACAACGGCTTCAAGATCTCGAAGATCCGGGCGAAGCCGGTCGGCATGACGACGGGCCTGGACGACATCCGCCGGTACGCCGCGATGATCGATCGCGACAAGCACACCGCGAAGGACGGTCGCGCCGAGGACCGGGACCTCTGGGACGCGTACCGCGAGCACGTGCATGCCTTTCTCGATCCGTCGCTGCTGGACGGGTCGAAGACGATCAGCGTCGTGATCGACGCCTCGAACGGCATGGCGGGCACGATGGTGCCCCGGGTGTTCGACGGCGTGAAGGGACTGAAGATCACGAGGATCAACTTCGACAACTCGACGGGCGA
>JAGQOI010000497.1 GCA_020427625.1 Phycisphaerales bacterium
CACGTTGAGGCGGTAGTACAGGTCCTGCCGGAACGTGCCCGAGGCGACCTCGCGCGGGAGGTCCCGGTTCGTCGTCGCGATGACCCGCACGTCGACCTCGCGGGCGGTGCCCGACCCGACCCGCTCGAACGACTTCTCCTGGAGCACGCGCAGCAGCTTCGCCTGGATCTCCGGCGCGATCTCGCTGATCTCGTCCAGCAGCAGCGTGCCGCCGTCGGCCAGCTCGAACCGACCCTTGCGCATCCGATCCGCGCCGGTGAACGCGCCCTTCTCGTGTCCGAAGAGTTCGGATTCGAGCAGGTTCGTCGACAGCGCGGCACAGTTGATCGCGAGGAACGGCTTGTCCTTGCGCGGCGACTGTTCATGGATCCAGCGGGCGGCGACTTCCTTGCCCGATCCCGATTCGCCGGTGATGAGCACCGCGCCGTGACTGTCCGCGATGCGGGTGAGCCGGCGCTTGAGGTGCTGCATGACCATGCTGCCGCCGATCATCTGGTGCCGCGCGGAGAGCGGGCGGACGCCGGTGGGCGTCGCCGCGGCCTTGAGGATCTGGTTCTCGCGGGTGAGGCGTCCGTGTTCGCACGCCCGTTCGACGGCGATGAGCAGTTCATCGCCGGAGAACGGCTTCGTGATGTAGTCGAACGCGCCCTGCTTCATCGCTTCGACGGCGGTCTCGACGGTGCCGAAGGCCGTCATGAAGATGACGGGCACCTGGTCGTCGATGCGGGCGACCTCGGCGAGGAGCTCGATGCCGTTCATCTCGGGCATCTGGAGGTCGGTGATGACGACGTCGGGCGGGCGCTTCTCGAGCTTCTCGAGAGCCGCGCGGCCGCCCGCGGCGGTCACGACGGTGTATCCCTTCCGGGCGAGCGTCGTCGCGACGGAGTCGCGCATCATTTCCTTGTCGTCAACGATGAGAATGCGGTTCATGGGGCTGCTTCCGTGGCAAGTCGCCGGTTCACTGAGTCGTTCAGCGATACGCCCGTGGTATCGATGTCGGGGTGAGCCTGGGGGAGGGTGGGTGGACGAAGGGGCAGGCAGAGTTCGACGAGCGCGCCGCCCGTCGCGCCGGCGCCGGCGTGCACGTGCCCGCCGTGCGCGTCGATGATGCGGTGCACGATGGCGAGGCCGAGGCCGGTGCCGCTCGGACGCGTCGTGAAGAACGGGTTGAACATGCGCGACACGACGTCGGCCGGAATGCCGGGTCCGGTGTCCTCGACGCCGAGCACGACGAGTTCCGCCCGCGTGCCGTCGGGACGTCGACGGCGCGCCCGGTTCACCGACACCCGCACCTCGCGCGTCGTCGCGCCGGACTCCGCGATCGCCTCGATCGCGTTGCGGATGAGGTTGGCGAGGGCCATCGTGACGAGGTGAACGTCGAGCGTGACCTGCGCGGCGACGTCGGGCACCGGCATCCGAATGACCGTCGCGCCGCCCGTTCGGGCCACGCCGTCGCAGGAGACGATCGCGCGATCGAGCAGGTCCGCCGCATCGATGCGGGTCGGGCGCACGCGGATGTCCCGCGCGAAGGCGAGCACGTCGCGCACGATCGCGTCGAGGTGCTCGACCGCGCCCTGGATCCGGACGCACAGCGCCGACTGGTCCGGCCGGTCGGCGACGTCCTCGCCGAGCATCTGCGTGTAGAGCTGGATCGAGCCGAGGGGATTGCGGATCTCGTGGGCGATGCCGGCGGCCATCTCGCCGAGGGCGGCGAGGGAGCGCGAACGACGCAGTTGCGCGTTCGCCGCCGCGAGCTCGCCCTGGAGATCGGTCACCTGGGCCTGGAGCGTGACGTGCGTGCGCTGGAGTTCCGACGTCACCGCCTGCACCGATTCCATCAGTTCCTGGATGTCCTCCAGGCCGAGGGGGGCATGAGCGGCCGACAGTTCCGACGCGACGGTCATGGTGTTCATCCCTTGCGGTCCGCGAACCGGCTCCGCGACGACGCGGACGGTCCGTAGGCGTGATGGGCGCGACGCGACTGGTCGAGGCCGGCGAGATCGCGCTTCGTCTCGCCGCAGCGTCGTTCGAGTTCCGCCATCGCGTCGCCGTCGCCGCTGAGCACGTCCGACAGCCCGCGCTCGATGTCGGACACCATCGACTGGGCGCGGGCGCGATCGTCCGGCGCCAGGCCGTCGAACCGATGCCCGACATCGCCCGGCAGCGCCTCGAGCGCCGCCTTCACCTCGCCGAACGACTCGATGAGCCGGTGACGCTGCGACAGCACGTGCAGCAGCGCGTCCGTCGCGCCCGTCGCGATGAGACGCTGCTGGTGTCCCGCGAGACGACGGAGGTCGGCGACGATCGCCGTCGCCCGTTCGAGCAGTTCGAGCACGCCGGCCGGGCGCGGCGGAATTGCGGGCACGGGCGGGGTCATGGCGTCGTCCCTTCCGGCACCCGTGCGACGGAGCCGAGCGGCGTGTTCTGGAGCCAGCGTTCCCAGGTCGCGCGATCGAGCAGCGAATCGGGCTCGCTGAACGCCTCGTCCGGCAGTTCCTCCAGACGCCGCAGGGCCCGCAGATGGGCGATCCTCGCCTGCTCGGTCTGGCCGAGACGGTGGTAGCACTCGACGATCTGGATGAGGGCGAGCATCGACGAATGGTGCTGGCTGTACTTGCGAGCCGTCTCGCCGTAGATCTCGATGGCTTCGCGCAGACGGCCGAGCAGGAACGCGCAGTCGCCGCGATAGAGATACGCGGCCCGCAGCATGTCCTGTTCGAACCGCTGGAGATGGTGGGCGTTGCGCGCCTCGTACGCGGCCCGGACCTGGTCGAACAGGTCCGCGGCGGACGCGAGGTACGACCGGCGCATCTCGTCGAGGCGTTCGAGTTCCGAGCCGGGCAGGACCGCGGTCTCCATGTCGGCGCCGACCTTGAGCGACTGCTGGCGATAGGCGTCGGCGAGGGTGTAGCGCAGGGCGTTGACGCGGGGATCGTCCGGGTAGCGCCGGAGGGCCTTGTCGAGCGCCTCGATCGCGGGCACGAACTTGCCCTGGGCGTAGAACAGCTTGCCGCTGTCGATCTGCGCCTCGCGGTAGTCGACGGCATCGGGCTCGATCGAATGGGCGCTGCCGCCGAGCACGTGCTGAAGGCTCGCCTCCGCGGCCGCGTAGTCGCCGGTCGCCGCCTGGCAGCGGGCGAGCGGGACGTAGCTGCGTCCCGCGAAGGTGCTGTTGGGATGTTCGCCGAGGACGCGCTGGTAGTACTCGAGGGCGGACGGGTAGTCCTGGAGGGCGTGATAGCCCTGGGCGATGCGGAACGTCGCCTCGGGTCGCCGCGCCTCGCCCTGCGTGCCGGCGAGGTATTCCTTGAAGTGCGTGATGGCGAGGTCGTACCAGCCCGCGAGGTCGTAGCTGTCGGCGCCCCACCACAGCGACTGCGCCCACGCCTCGTCGCCCTCGGGCGTGGCCCGGAGGGCGCGGGCGTGACGGACGTAGTAGTCGCCGGCGCGCTTGAGGTGGACGTTGGCCTCGTACTTCACGCCCGGGTCGATGTCGACGATGTCGCGCACCGCCGGGTCCATGTCCGCGAGCGCCGTCTCGATGCGGGCGCTGGCGATCTGGTGGCTCACGGACGCGATCCGCAGCAGCACGTCGGTCGGCGTCTCGTCGACGGGAAAGAGGC
>JAGQOI010000498.1 GCA_020427625.1 Phycisphaerales bacterium
CCAGGTCCTCGGCACAGCCGAGGTGCTTCACCAGCGTGAAGTGATCGGGCGTCGTGCCGTCCGCGCGCAGGAAGGTCGCGTCGAGGCGCCCGCCGTCGACTTCGAGGATCACCGAGCCGAGTTGATTCAGCGCGATGAACATCGCGGGATGGTCGAGCGATCCGCCGCCGGTCTTGCCCGAACTCCCGGCGACGACGTACACCGCGCCGGCGTTCGGGCCGCCGTCGCCCTTGTCGTAGGCGCCGTCCCCGTCCTCGCGCCCGTCGCCGGCATCGATGAGCATCTCCGGCGCGAGCGTTCCGGACGGACCGTAGTGACCGTCGAGCAGGAACGATCGCTCGTACGAGTGGCTGTGGCCGCAGAGCACGAGATCGACGCCCGCGGCCTCGAGGATCGGCAGCGCGCGCTCGCGCATGTCGATCAGCCGACCCTCGGTGTCGGAGTCGTGCGACCCCTTCGTGTAGGGCGGATGATGCCAGAACGCGATGACCCAGTCGGCCAGCGTGTCCGCGAGGTCGTTCTCGAGCCACATCATCATCGCGCCGTCCATCGACGTGTCCGTCTCGTAGGAATCGAGACACACGAAGTGAATGTGGCCGTAGTCGAACGAGTAGTACGCTTCCGTGCCCGACGCGAGCCCGCCCGCCTCGCCCGCACGAGGCAGCGTGAACGCGTCGTAGTACGGGCCGGTCTCGGTGTCCGAGTCGGCCGAGTGACCGTCGTGGTTGCCGATGGTCGTCCAGAGGAAGGTCCGCGCGAGGAGGTCCGGGTACATGTCGAACACCGCCGCCTGGTACTCGGCATCGGTGCCGTCCGTGTAGGCGTTGTCGCCGAGCATGAGCCAGAGATCGGTGCGTGCCCCGCCGGTGCTCGTGCGATACGCGTCGTACACCGCCGCGGCGTTGGCGTCGGCCGTGCCGGAATCGCCGATGACCCAGATCCGGGCCGGCGCGTCGGCAGTGCGCTCGGGCGACGTGACGAAGCGATGGTCCTCGTCGCCGCCGGCGAGCAGCGCGCGGGACGTGCCGACGGCGTAGTAGGAGGTCGTGTTCGGGGTCAGACCGGACAGCGTGATCTCGTGCTCGGTGGTGATCGCCGGGTCCGTCTGGCTCATGGTCAGGTCGTCGGGCGCCGGGCCGTAGACGATGCGGGTGTCGGTGGGGGTGTTCGTGCGCCAGCGGACGACGGCGCCGGACGGCGTGCCGCGCTGGAGGTACGGACCGCGGACGACGGCGAGCGGCGGGTCGCCTTCGTTGACGACGACGACGAGGCGTACGCGAGAAGATGACGCGCCTTCGCTGCTCGTGAACTCGACGCCGTCGCTGCCGGTCGGTCGGATGATCCAGCCGCGATTCGAGGCGGGATCCTGCGCCCACTTCACGAGGCTCGCCCGCACGTCGACGGAACGCCAGCCGCTGTTGCCGACGGCGGCGCCGACCTCGGTTCCGTAGTCGTCCGGCTGGACGCCGGGCGCGGCTCCGAAGGTGTTCCAGGTGACGCCTTCGGCCCAGTCCACGCGCACCTCGTTCACGATGCCTTCGCTGCCGACGTTGACGACGTGGTACTCGAGCGTCGCCGCGGTGATCTCGTCGGACGGTGCGATCTGTCCCGTCCCCGTGCCGAAGATCGCGTCGAAGCGCACGAGCGCGTGGTTCGCGCCGCCGCCGTCGGACCCGTCCCATTCGACGGTGCTCAGCCCGCCATGACTCGTCCCGGGCTGGGCCTGGGCGATCCAGGTGTCCGACGTCGCGCCGTTCGGGCCGCCGGCCTGGAAAACGACGGTCTCGGCGCGGGCGAGCGTCGTCGCGGCCAGGGCGATCGCCGTCGCGGCCGGCGCGAGCGTCGTCGCCATGATGCGCTTCGCACGACGTTCGACGATCCGGGTTCTATCGCGTGGCGTCATGGTGGCTCCCAACCGGCGCCGAGGCGCTCATCCCGGATCGTTCGTTCGGGTTCGTTCCCGTGCCGCCGACCGCGTCGAGGCGTCGACGCAGCGCATCCTCGAGCGCGAGGGTCGCCGGCGTGTGGCGGCGGGCGCGGGGGAGTCGTGCGATCGCCCGAAGCGCGTCGTGACACGCGGCGCGGGCGTCGTCGACGCGGCCGCATTCCATGAGCAGTTCGCTTCGGAGCGCGAGCCACTTCTCGGGCCGTTGTGCGCCGCGCACGACATCGTCGAGGCGCATCAGCGCCGCGTCGATGCGACCCATCCGGCGCTCCAGCGCGATCGCCTGCTCCTGGAGGACGACGAGGTGACCGAGATCGGCGAGTCCCTCGTCGAGCGCGGCGACGGCGTCCCGGGTCGCACCCGCCGCGGCGAGCGCGCGGGCCAGGTCGAGGTACTGTTCCGTTCGTCGGGTGGTCGTGTGTCGGATGGCGCGCTCGTACGCGACGGCGGCGGCGTCGGGTCGGCGCATCGCCTCGAGCGCGCGACCGAGTTGCGTGTGCGCGACGCCGTGCGTCGGATGGTGGGCGATGAACGCATCGAGCAGCGACGCGGCCTCCCGCGGCCGGTCGACGTCGAGCAGGAGCGTGGCGCGAGGCAGCGCCGTCGTTGCGGCGTCCGCGCCGCGTCGGGCGGCTTCGTCGAGATCGGCGAAGGCCGCGGGCCAGTCCCGGTGCAGGTGGTGAAGGCCCGCGCGGGTCACGTACAGCGAGGCGTCGTCGGGCTTCGCCTCGATGCGACGGGTGACGTCGTGGAGACGCTCGTGCAGGCCTTCGTGCGCCATTCCGGCGCGGGACGCGAGCAGGCACAGGACGACGATGCAGACGCGGGTTCTGGTCGTTCGGATCATGGTCGGACTGCCGCCCTTCGCGTCGGGAGTCCCCGCGATCTCCGGCATCCAAGATACGTGGGCAACCGGCCGGGTCAATCGGAAATCACCGGTTCATCGCGGGGCGGGGTGCGGGCGCGTGGTTCGGGAGGGGATGGCGGTCGTCGATCTCGACGGACCGTCGGCGCGACGTGGGGGTGCGGCGGCGGTCTCCTGCGGACCGGCGGGTATTCGGTCATGGGCGGGACGATAGAATCTCCGCGCGTCCGCCGGCGCGGCGGCGATGCACATGACATGTCCGAATTCGGTCCCTCATGACGATCACACTCATTCCCGTCACCAATGGTCATCTTCCCGACCTCGCCGCCATCTGTCACCGGGCGTTCGATGGGCTCCAGACCCATCACCGCACCCATCGTGACGTGCCCGACGAACACGTCGGACGCATCATCATCGACGGCGTCGCGACGCGACCGGACTACGTCGGCGCGGCGGCCGTGCTCGACGGGCGCGTCGTCGGGTCCAATTTCCTGCTCGTCGCCGATGCCGTCGCCGGGCTCGGCCCGATCACCGTCGAACCGTCCCTCCAGGCCGCGGGCGTCGGCAAGGCGCTCATGCAGTGGGCGATCGACGAGGCGGATCGGCGTGGCATCACGCAGGTGCGGTTGTTCCAGGAGGCGATCAACGCCGCGTCGTTGTCCCTGTACACGTCGCTCGGATTCCGCTGGCGTTACGCCGCCGCGGTCATGCAGCCGCGGGCGGCGACGGCGGACGATCCGACGATTCGCCCCATGACGGTCGACGATCTGCCCGACGTCGATCGGCTCTCGCGCGAGCACGGCGGGTTCTCCCGCATGAACGATGCGCGTCAGTTGCACGCGGCGGGTCTGCCGTGCTTCGTGCGCGAGCGTGACCGGCGCGTCGTCGGGTACCAGGTCGCGTCGTTCTTCGGACATGCCGGGGCCGAGACGATCGAGGATCTCCTCGCGCTCGTCGAACATGTCGCCGCCGCCGCGCCGCCGCCGATGGCCGCGTTCATCTGCCCGCTCAACCACGACACCCTGTTCGCGGCCGCGCTCCGGCGCGGCGGGCGGACGCTGAAGGTGCTCAACGCGATGGCCCGCGGCGGCGCCGAGCCGCGACGCGGGAACTGGCTGCCGTCGATCCAGTGCTGAACCCGCACCGAAACGCCCACGACGGCGCCGGACGGCCGCTCGGGGGACGCTCGGCGCCCGCCGGCCGCTTCGGCGCGTTGACGTTCGCGGCCGCTCGCGGCATCCTTTCCGCATGGACATTCGGTACGTCACGTCGGCGGACGACATCGTCGCGTCGGACCTCGGCGGCGGATTCTGGGAGGGGTGGCCGCATCCGCCGTCGCCGGCGACGCATGTGCGCATGCTGCGGGAGAGTCGGCACGTCGTGCTGGCCCTCGATCCGGAGGCCGCGGCGGGCCGTGTCGTCGGGTTCATCAACGCGGTGAGCGACGGGTTTCACGTCGCGTTCATTCCGTATCTCGAGGTGGTTCCGGCGTATCGGGGTCGTGGGATCGGGGGCGAACTGGTGGAGCGCATGCTGGCGATCCTGCAGGACTTCTACGCGGTCGATCTCACCTGCGACGCGACGCTCCAGCCGTTCTACGCGCGGTTCGGGCTGCGCCCGTATTCGTGCATGGTGCGTCGGAATCACGCGCGGCAGGCGACGGGCGCGACTTGACATCCGGGTTCGGCCGGCGGGATCGGGGCGTGTTCGACGGTGACATGGTGAAGGGGGTCGGGGAATGTCGACGAACGCATGTCCGTTGTGCGGCTCATCGAAGAAGATGCGGCGTCCGCTGACGCTGTACGGCGTGCCGGTGTGTCGGCGCTGCGTCTACAAGTTTGCGAACCGGCGTCAGATCGCGTGGGTCATCGACTGCCGGGCAAGGCGCTCATGGGCGTGCAGGTCGTGGATCGCGACACGTTCGAGCCGATCGGCTTCAGGCGGTCGTGGAAGCGCAATCTCATTCTCCTCGTGCCGTTCCTCCCGCTCGTCGTCGGACTCACGCTCGCCCGGGGATCGCGACTGGGAGACGGATGGGCGAACACCCGCGTCGTGTGGAAGCGCCATGCGAAGCACGGCGTGTTCCGTGGC
>JAGQOI010000499.1 GCA_020427625.1 Phycisphaerales bacterium
CGCGGGCCAGCATGGTGAGCCCGCCGAACCAGTGCGTGTACACGGCGCTGTCGTTCGCCGGCGTGATGCCGGCGCCGGACAGCGCCGCACTGAACGCGAAGCGACCGTAGGCGTTCATCGTCGGCAGGTTGCTGATCCAGTCGACGATCGCGCCCCCGCCGAGGCCCGGCGCGGGCTGGCCCGGTCGGAGCACCGTCTCCAGCATCCCGCCCGTCGACCGGCGAAACAGCCCCGTCCCGGTGCCGTCACCCACGGGCAGGCCCGTCAGCGGCGCCGAGAAGCCGATCGTGTCGTCGTCGGTCAGGATCGCGTGATGGAACGAGAAGCCGAACGTGCCGAACCGGATCGATGCCGGCGAGCCCGGCGGAATGTAATTCGTGCCCGCGACGAGCTGGACGCTCTGCGGATCGTCCGGCTCCGTCATCCAGATCCCGCTCTGACCGAGGACCGCGGTCGTCGATGCCGCGAAGCCGACCGTGCCCTTCTCGTTCAGAGACGGGTATCCGAACGACGTGAACGTGCCGCCGAGCGTGCCCGGCGCGGCATCGCCGGTCCGGGAGACGACGCGATACGTGTACACGTCGGCGTCGGCCGCGGCACCGAAGGCGAAGACGGTCGCGGCGGTCAGAATCAGGGGCAGGGGGCGGATGCGGGACATGGCGGATGCTCCAGTCGTGCGGGTTGGTGTGGTGCGGAAGAGGGCGTCCGTGCGGGATCGACCTCACCCACACTCTGCGCGAGACCGTCCGATCTCTCAGACGTGTCGAACAATTTCGAGAGGATCCCGCCGAAGATCTGCCCCGTTGCCGCCCGTCCTCCGCGGGATGACGGGAGATCGACCCGATTCGACCCCGATTCGACGCCGATCCGCCGGGACGCATCGGTTATATTGATACGGATTGATAATGGAGGAGAGAGTCATCATGTCCACGTGCACGTATCTGGCCGCGCTCATCGCGGCTCTGGGATCGGCCGCCCTCGGCGGCGGGCCGTCGGAACTGTTCCTGATCGACTTCGAGGCGTTCCCCGAGGGTACCGAGATCTCGACGCAGTATGACGCGCTCGGCGTCACGTTCTCGATCCCCGACTCGAAGCTCCTGCCCGTCATCGCCCTCGAGGGCAGCCCGGTCGTCGCCTTCACCGGCGGCGGGGCGGACAACCCGATGTCCTCCGGCAGCGGCGGCCTCACCGATCCGGTCATCGGGAACGACACGAATGCCCCCAATGACATCCTCCTCACGTTCGACCCGCCGATCACGAGCATCCGCCTCTTCATCATCGACATCGACGGCTCGGACACGATGACCCTCCGCGCCTTCGACGGCGCGGCCGAGGTCGCCGCGGTCACGCACGCCGCCGGCGATCCGGGCACCGGCAACGGCACCTCCACCGAGTTCTTCGTGAGCAGCGAGCAGATCACCTCCGTCCTCGTCGACGTGCCCGCGAGCGGGACCGTCGGCTGGGCCATGGACTTCATCACCTTCACCCGTCCCTGTCCGGGCATCTGCGGCAAGCAGATCCGCGTCTCGCAGGAATCCGCGCCGGGCGCCGGCGACTTCGCCGACCAGGTGCTCGGCTTCGTCACGGCGTACCCGTCCTTCGGGACCACCGCGACGGAGTTCTACGGCTACAACATCCCCGAAGGCGATTCCTGGAACGGCCCGCTCCTCACCCCTGTCGCCGACCGCTCCCACCTCGTCTTCGCCGAGACCCTCGAGGGCCTCACGCTCTTCGTCGTCCACGACCGCGCGATCCCCAACGATCCCGACGGCGGCGACGCCGAGATGCGCTTCGAGTTCATCAACGACGCCGACGGCGGCGAGATCCTCGTCCGCGACGACCCCGGTTCGCCCGACACCTACACCGGTGAGCCCGGCGAACTGGTCTTCATGTCCCACCACGACTGGAGCCCGTGCTGCACCGACGGCCTCGCCCTCACCGGACTCGACTGCGAAGGCTCGCTCGAAGTCGCCTTCACCGACGTCCACCCGAGCAGCCCGACCATCGGCGGACTCACGGAATGGGTCGCCTACTCCGCCGACGGCACCCAGATCGCCCTCGACCTCGTCGAGGATCGCCGCGTGCGCTTCGACGTCGTCCCCCCGCCGAGTTGTGCCGCCGACCTGAACTGCACCGGCGCCGTCGACCCCGCCGACCTCGCGATCCTCCTCGGCGCCTGGGGCCCGAACCGAGGTGACCTCGCCGACCTCGACGGCGACGGCGAAGTCGGTCCCGCCGACCTCGCGGTCCTGTTGTCGCAGTGGGGACTCTGCCAGTAGACCGAAGAACGGGGTTCACCACGGAGTCACGGAGAGCACGGAGCGGAGTTCATTGGGTTTCGGATCGTGGACTGAACGTGATCGAATGATCGGACGTGTTCCCGCATCACGATCTTCAACCCTGCCGGCCCCTCCGTGTCCTCCGTGCCTCCGTGGTGAACCGTCGACCGGAGTCGTTCTTCCTGCACATCATTCACGCTCCGGCGTCAGCGGCGATCCGCCGTGCAGGAGACACCCGGCCTCGCGGGCGCAGAGGAACGACATCGCGGCCGTCAGGCCGAGGATGCCCAGCGACGCCAGTGCGATGATGATCGGCATGAGGATCCAGGTGGCGAAGGATGCGAACGCCAGGACGGTCATCACGACTGCCAACGACGCCAGTTGCCGGGCCCGGTTGGCGAGGCGCGGGTCGCCGAGCCCGGCGCTCATCCGGTACAGGACGCCCGTCGTGAGCATCTGGGCCAGGACGAGCGTCAACTGCGCCGCGAAGAGCCGGGTGAGGTCGATCGAATCCGATCCGGTGATGGACACGGCCTGTACGCCCCCGGTCGCGACCAGCACGCAGGCCAAGAGTGAGAGCCACCGGGCGCGACGCGTGCATCTGAACAACCCGATCGCCGCGGCCGCGGCCAGCCCGGTCGCCGATGCCGCGAGGATCATCGCCGCGATGACCGGTGACCAGAAGATCGCGGCGTGCAGCGACGACGTGAAGATCGACGCGCCCAGCCAGAGCCAGGACGCCCGTCGCAACGAGCGCAGATACGGAACCGCCGGACACGCGGCATCGCGAAGCGTGACCGCCGTCATGACGAATCCGCACTCCGGGCAGGTCCCGATGCCGCGCAACCTGTAGCCGCAATGCGCACAACGCGGACGGATGACCACGACGTCGTCATGCCCGCGCGAACTCACGTCGGTTCCCTCCATGTCCTGCTCCCCCGCGACCCATGCTACGCCCCTTCCACTCGGGCGTCTGTGGTCGCTTCTTTCGGACTTTCACCACGGAGTCACAAAGACACGGAGCAGAATTCATTGGGTTTCGGATCGTGAACCTGGACGCGATCGAATGATCGGACGTGTTCCCGCATCACGATCTTCAACCCTGCCTGCCCCTCCGTGCCTCGGTGTCTCCGTGGTGAACCTCCGGATTTGCACCACGGAGTCACGAAGACACGGAGCGAAATCCATTGGTTTCAGGATCGTGAATCTGGACGCGATCGAATGATCGGACGTGTTCCGCCGCACGATCTTCAACCCTGCCTGCCCCTCCGTGTCCTCCGTGACTCCGTGGTGATTCCCCACGTCCGGGAACCAGGTCGAGCCGTCCCCCAGACTGCCGCGTCCGCGTGATCGCGTCGTCGAGTCGTCGTCCGCGCGTCGTTCAGTTGCGTCTCTCCGATCGTGGTGTCTATTGGGGGTGAGTCACCGGTGCGAGGAGAGACCATTCGCCTCCGGATCGCTCGCGCGATCCGGGGCGGCGGTCGCTCCGCCTGCGTGCCGCGGCTCGTCCACGACATGACACGGAGACCAGACATGAAGACCCGTATGCTCACCCAGGCCGCGCTCGCGGCGGCGGTCACCGCCGGCATCCTGCGCGGCGGCGCCCTCGTCGCCCTCGCCGGCGAACTGTTCGTCATCGATTTCGAGTCCTACACCGAAGGCACGCCCATCGGCAACCAGTACGCCCCGCTCGGCGTCACCTTCAGCGCCGAAGGTGGCCAACTCCCCGTCATCGCCGTCGCCGGCGCGCCCCAGATCGCCTTCGGCGCCGACGGCGTCGACGACGGACCGATGGTCAGCGGCATCGCCGGACTCACCGATCCCGTCATCGCCGGCGATTCCGTCACCGGACGCGACCTCCGCATGACCTTCGACCCGCCCGTGCAGATGGTCCGCTTCTTCGCCGTCGACATCGATCGCGACGAGGTCCTCACCGCCCGCGCCTACCGCGGCCGCACCGAACTCGGCGCCATCACCCGCTGGCACGGACACCCGCTCGCCGGCAACGGCGAGGCGACCGAATTCCGCTTCGACAACCCGCACGGCATCACCGAGGTCGTCATCGAAGTGCCCGACCGCATCGGCTTCGCCATCGATGCCCTCGCCTTCGAACGCGACTGCCCCGGACCCGCCTGCGGACAACGCGTCCGACTCAGCCAGGAATCGGAACCCGGACTCGGTGATTTCGATCTCAACGTCCGCGGCGTCATCACCTCCTACGACACGAACGCGACCGCCGATCATCTGTACCTCTACGACACCGCGTTCTCCGCGTCCTTCGCCGGACCCATGCTCCGCCCGGTCGCCGATCGATCGCACCTCGTCCTCACTACCGGGCCCGACGGCCTGAGCGTCGTCGTCGTGCACGATGCGCCCGATGGCGCGGCCGATCTCGACGGCGGTGCCGCGGAGATGCGCATCGAGGTCGTCGGCCAGTCGCTCGAGGACATCGTCTGGTCCGCCGAGGACGAACCCGAGGCCGGCGGGCGCGATCGCGCCGCCGCGGAGTCCGGCGCCTTCGGACGACTGCTCATCCGTCACGGCTGGGGTCCGTGCTGCACGGACGGCTACGCGCTCACCGGATTCGCCTGCGGCACCTCCGTCGTCCTCGAGTTCAACGAAGCGGACGGCAACGCCCTCACGCCCGTCATCGAGGGTCTCCACGAATGGATGGCCTACTCGAGCACCGGCGACGTCATTCCCCTCGCCCTCGAGCCCGGCCGGCGCGTGCGCCTCGACGTGCTCGGCGCGCCCGGCTGTCTCGCCGACCTCACCTGCGACGGGCTCGTCGACGGTGACGACATCGTCGTCCTCATGCAACGGTGGGGGTCGAGCGACGACCTCGCGGATCTCGACCTCGACGGCGGCGTCGACGGATGGGACCTCGCCGCCCTTCTCGCCCGCATGGGCGTCTGCCCGTGACGAATCCGGACCGACCGACCACCACCTGAGATCACACCGACGCTGGGAGGCGGAGGAAGCGCCGCCCGCCCTGGAATGCCGGGGCGGGCGGTCGCGTTGGAGAAGGAGTCCGATTCAGCACCGAATCAGCCGCCGCACGATCCCCAGTTCGCCAGCAGAATCGCCAGGTCGCCCGGACCGACCTGGCCGTCGCCGGTGAGATCCGTCGCACACCCGGGGCACGCACCCCAGTCCGCGAGCAGGGCCGCGAGATCCGCCGGACCGACCGACCCGTCACCGTCGAAGTCGCCGACGCACGACGCGCCGCACTGGTCGGCGCACGTCGCCAGCGCGCCGTTCACGAACGCAAGGCCCTTCGCCTGGTGATCCGTGTCGCCGATGTACGTGATCGTGAGGTCGTGCGTCACCGAGTAGAGCGGCCCGGTGCCGTGATCCTGCTTCCACAGGAAGACGTTCGCCTCCGGCCACCACGTGATGGCCTGCGTCTCCTCGATCGTGAGGTCGGTGCCCGCGATGTCGACGGGCGTCACCGTGCCGGCGCACACGTCGATGTGCTCGAGCACGACGTCGTCGTCGCCCGAGTGCCCGGAGCCGTGCCAGAGGACGTTGTTCACCGGGTCGTATCCGATCATCTCGCCGTCGGTGCCGGCGCCCAGCGCCATGACGAGCGTCGTTTCCGCCGTCGCCGGGTTGATCTCGTACAGCGTCTCCGGTTCGGCCGCGCCGTCGCCCGTCACGCCGTACAGCGTGTCGTCGCAGGTGAAGGCGATCCCCGCGAACGAGTCGCCGAGGTTGCCGATCATCGTCGCGTTGCCGGTCAACGGATCCACCGTCGCGAGCCAGCGCGGACCGCTGCCGCCGGGCACGCCCGTGAGTTTCAGCACGACGTACAGCACGCCGCTCGACGGGCGTGCCGCGAGTCCCGTGCCGCCGCCCACCGGGCCCTCGTC
>JAGQOI010000500.1 GCA_020427625.1 Phycisphaerales bacterium
CTGGCCATCCTGCTCGGCGCCTGGGGACCGTGTCCGCTCTGATCCGGTTTGAGCGGAGCATCCGGACGGACTACGATCCGGGCGAACGGCGCGCGACTGTCGCCACGCCGATCGCCCGACGCGTCCCCCCGACGCGTCCCCATGGATGGAGCACTCCGGATGAAGAAGCTGACCGCCCGTCTCGCGACCCTCGCGCTCATCGCCGGCCCGGTGCTGGCACTCGTGATGCTCGCCGGCTGCAACACCGTCAAGGGCGCCGGGCAGGACCTCCAGAACGTCGGCGAGGCCGGCCAGCGCGTGATCGACGGCGACTGAGCCGCGCGCTCGACCCGTCGTCGATCATGCGGATCGAATCATCGTCGCTCAGACGCCCGCGCTCGCGCGGGCGCGGTCGGCGCGTTTGCGCTCGCCTTCGTTGAGCAGTCGCTTGCGGAGTCGGATCGACTCGGGCGTGATCTCGACGAGTTCATCCTCTTCGAGGTATTCCAGCGCGCCTTCCAGCGAGTACAGTCGCGGCGACTTGAGCACGACGGTCTGCTCCTTGTTCGACTCGCGCACGTTCGAGAAGGCCTTGCCCTTGACGATGTTCACGCCGAGGTCGTTGTCGCGGACGTGTTCTCCGACGATCTGGCCCGCGTAGACGTCGTCGCCGGGCTCCACGAACAGGATGCCCCGCTCCGACAGGTTGGAGATCGCGTACGCCTTGGCCTGGCCGGTCTCGACCGCGACCATCACGCCGTTCGCCCGACGGTGATCGATGATCCGCACCGGAGCGTAGCGCTGGAAACTGTGGTACATGACCGCCTGTCCGGCGGTCGCGGTGAGCATGCGGCTGCGGAGGCCGATGAGTCCGCGGGCCGGGATCTCGCTCTCGACGTGCATGCGGTCGCCGCGATGGTCGAGGGAGAGGATCTCCCCGCCTCGCGAGCCGAGCAGTTCGAGCGCCGCGCCCATGCTCTGCTGCGAGACGTCGATCGTGAGCAGTTCGATGGGTTCGCACCGGACGCCGTCGATGACCTTCTCGATCACCTCGGGACGCCCGACGGACAGTTCGTATCCCTCGCGGCGCATGTTCTCGAGCAGGATGCCCAGGTGGAGCAGGCCGCGCCCGGAGACGCGGAACTCCTCGGCGGTGTCGCCGGGCTCGACCCGCAGCGCGAGGTTGGACCGCAGTTCGCGATCGAGACGCTCGGCGAGCTGGCGGGAGGTGACGAACTTGCCCTCGCGCCCGCCGAACGGCGAGTCGTTGATGCGGAACAGCATGTGCAGCGTCGGCTCATCGACGGCGACGCGGGCGATCGCGTTCGGTTCGTCGGGGCATGCGATCGTGTCGCCGATCTCGAAGTCGCCGATGCCCTCGACGGCGCAGAGATCGCCCACCGACACGAGGTCCGCGGGCTTGCGGCCGAGATCCTCGAACCGGAAGACCTTCATCGCCCGCGCGCGTCGGCGCGAGCCGTCCGCCTGGCAGATCGTCACCGACTGCCCGGACGCGATCGCGCCGGCGAACACCCGACCGATCGCAATGCGACCGACGTACGGCGAGTAGTCGAGGCTCGTGATGAGCATCTGCAGCGCCACGTCGTCGTACCCGACCGGCGGCGGCAGGCGATC
>JAGQOI010000047.1 GCA_020427625.1 Phycisphaerales bacterium
GAAGCCGCCGGCGATCCGCGCGGGCCCGAAGTCGCGCGCGTCGCCGCTCGAGCGCCAGAGCCGGCGACGCCGGCGCCGGTCCGGGTGCGGATGACGACGGAGCTCGGCGAGATCGACTTCGAGATCGACCTCGCGCGCGCGCCGGGGACGGCGGCGAACTTCCTGCGCTACGTCGACGCCGGCCGTTACGACGGCGGGCGGTTCCACCGCACGGTGCGTCCCGACACCGAGGTCCGCCAGGACGTGCCGATCGAGGTGGTCCAGGGGGGCGTTGCGCCCGGGAAGTCGGACGCCGACTTCGCGCCGATCCCGCTCGAGCGCACCGTGGCCACCGGTCTGCGCCATCTCGACGGCACCCTCTCGATGGCGCGCGACGGTCCGGACACGGCGACCTCCGACTTCTTCGTCTGCATCGGCGACCAGCCGCTGCTCGATTTCGGCGGGGCGCGGAATCCGGACGGACAGGGGTTCGCGGCCTTCGGACGCGTGGTGCACGGCATGGAGGTCGTGCGCGCGATCCAGGCCGCCCCCGCCGACGGCCAGTCGCTCGCGCCGCCGGTCACGATCCGCACCGTCCGCCGCCTCCCCTGAGCGCGGCGGCGCGCTCGCATCTTCATGCGATGGAGTCGGCGCGGATCGCCGACTACGCTGCCTCCGACGACCGGAGGTGGGCGGCATGGCGACGAGGGACTACGGACGGCGGATCCCGGCTGCGAGCGGCGCGGCGATCGCGATCGCCCTGGCGATCGTCGCCACGGTGCCGCCGCTCCGCGCCGCGCAGACGACCTGGGCCGATGGCCTCGGCCTCTGCAACGGCGAGACCCCCTGCTTCCTGACCATCGGCGAGGCGCTGGCCAACGCCGGCCCCGGCGCGGCGACGGTCTTCGTCTTTCCCGGTCTCTACCCCGAGAGCGTCGATCTCGCGACCATGGGCTCGGCGATCGGCGGCGGCCCGGCAGCGATCGAGCTGATCTCGGTCGACGCCAGCGGCGTGCCGGCCCCGGGCGCCATGGTGAACCCCGCCGCCCCGGGCGGACCCGGCACCGGTCCGGCGATCGGAGCGGTCGGCTATTCCTCGCCGGTCGTCGTGGACGGATTCGACCTGTTTTCTCCTGACGCGGACGGACTTCAGCTTCTCTTCGGGACCGCGTCGGTCGCGTTGCACCGGATCACGGCGGACGGTTCGCCGCAGGGCAACGGCATCTCGGTTGCCAACGAATCGGGTGACGTGACGATCACGGCGTCCAGCGCCCGTCTCAACGACGGGTCGGGGGTCCTCCTCTACACCTACGAAGGCGTGGCGACCGCGATCGCGCTCGTCGTCGAGCGCAACGGAGGCGGCCTCGTCGCGGGGGGAGATCAGGTCGAAGTCGGGGGTGTGCACGCCGAGGCGAACGGCGATGTCGGCGTCACCGTGCTCGCCCTCGAAGGCGGCAGCGAGGTCTCTCTGCAGAATGTCGAATCGGTGGCGAACGGAAGCGGCGTCCTCGTCGCGACCTTTCTCGAGGCGACCTGGATCTCGTCCGCGACCCTCGTCGACGTCCGCGCCGAGATGAACGTCGAGAACGGAATCGGCGTGCTCGCGAACCGGATCACCGCCTCCGGTCTGGAGGCGACCGGGAACGGCACTTCGGGGGTCGTGCTCTACAGCATCGGCGACCCCGCCGGTCCGTTCGTGGTCTCGATCGACGACAGCGAATCGACGGACAACGGGGAGTTCGGATTCGTCTTCTCGAGCGCGGAGACGGAAGCGCGAACCCTCACGACAACCGGCAACGGTGACTACGGCGTCTGGTTCGCGCCGATCC
>JAGQOI010000501.1 GCA_020427625.1 Phycisphaerales bacterium
CGTCGACGATCGCGCCGGTCGCGATGTGGCGGGCGAAGCGATCGCGCGTCGCGCCGGGACGCAGCCCGCGGTAGATCACCGCGCCCGGTTCGTGATCGATGACGACCCACGCCTCGGACTTCAGGTGCGCGTCCGGGTGAGCCGCGGCATAGGCCGGGCTCGGATGCACCTGCACCGAGAGGTTCTCCCGCGCATCGAGGTACTTGACGAGCAGCGGGAAGCCGCCGTCGGACGTGCGGGTCACATCGCCCATGATGATCGTCGCGTGCGCGTCGATCGCCTCGCGCAGCGTGCGCCCCGTGAGCGCCCCGTTGCGGATGACCGAGCGCCCGCCCTCGATGGTCGCCGGCAGGTCGGCGAGTTCCCAGGACTCGCCGATGGCCGACCCGCGAGGCAGGGTCTTGCCGAGCGCCTCGAGCGAACGGCCGCCCCAGACCTTCGGCTTCAGAATCGGTTCGAACAGCAGCGGATACGGCTCCACCGTCGCGCCTCCCTTGGTCTTCCCCGCGCAGACGATACCCCGTGTATCGGCCGAGCCGCGGCACCGACCGAAGCCGAACCGCCGCCGACGCCCGGCGCCGACCCGGTCAGGCGGTCTCAGACCTCCGACAGATCGAGGTCACGGTCCGGGAATTCGTGCCCGGACGCGGCGGGTTCGGCGAGGGCGCGCATCGTGCGTCCCAGCGCCGCCGCGCCGTCGGACCGGTCGACGCGCAGGAACTTCCCGTCCCGGGCCGTCCGCTTCGACTCCGGACGGGTCCGGTGCCAGTTGAGCAGTCCGAGGTGCTCGATCGCGACGGGATCGACCGGACCGACCTCGGCGTCGAGCGTCTCGACCCGGTCGACCACCGCGGCCCAGGCGGCGCGTCGAACCTCGATCGGCGCGTCGACGGCAAGTGAGACGAGGGGGACGACCCGACCGACATGCACGAGCAGCAGCGTGCACCAGCCGCGCCGGGCGGCGGGTCCGACGGCGAGCGAGACGCAGCGCCGGAGGTCGTCGACGTCGCGGAACGCCCGCGCGGCGGCGGGCCTGGTCCGTTCGAGACGTTCGCGCCAGCGGGTCGCGGCCTCGAAGTCCGTCGCGCCGGCCGCGGCGTGCATGGCGTCGGTCGCTCGCGCGCGCCAGTCGTCGATCGGCGTCAGCGCGAACTCGACGGACGCCTCGATCGCGGCACGGTACGTCGACAGGGGGACCGAGCCGTCACACGGCGCCGGGCAGCGTCCCATCTCCTTGTAGGCGCAGGCGCGCCCGTGCGGCGCCTGGACGAGGACATGGTGATAGCGGCAGAGGTCGAAGGCGTCCTCGAGCAGCGTGATGTACCGCTGGGCGGCATGCTTGTCGGGAAACGGTCCGATGAACCGGCCCGGCCGCTCGTCGGGGCGCGGCGTCTTCGTCCACTGGGGGAAGTCGGCGTCGGGATCGCAGTGGACGAACCAGGCCTGGTAGCGATCGATGAGGCCCTTGTAGATGCGCGGCGCGTCTCGTCGCGCGAGGTGTAGGAACACCCAGTCCGCCTCGAACGACGACCCGACGGAGGTGCCGAGGACGGCGCGGGTGAGGTGGTGATAGGGGACGCGGGCGGACGGCGCGTCGGCGGCGGGCGGTTCGAGGCGGGTGCGGATCATCCGGCGCAGGTCGGCGGTGACGCCGATGGTGAGGACGAGGTCATCGTCGCCGAGCAGGATGAAGACGCCGGGGGTCGTGGGCAGGCGGAGGAAGAAGGCGGCGTCGACGCCGGCGCTCGGGACGTCGAGCCGCCACGACAGCGGCGGGGCGCACGTCGGTCGATCGGGGTGCGTCGGACGCATGTTCGGGTTCCCGCGTCGCGGGCGGGCTGCTCAGAGGACCATGCCGGTGACGGTGCCCTCGTAGACGAGTTTGCCGTCGACGACGCCCTGGGTGTAGGACCGGAATCGGCGTGGGCGGAGGTCGAGTTCGTGGGTGATGAGGTACAGGGTGTCGCCGGGCACGACCTGGCCGCGGAAGACGACGTCATCGCACCGGGTGAACCCGAGGAACCGCATTTCACCGACCTTGTGTCGGAAGAGGACGCTGCTGAGTTGTGCCGCGGCCTCGATCATGAGGACGCCGGGCAGGAGCGGCCGTCCGGGGATGTGTCCTTCGACCCAGAATTCATCGTCGCGGACGTGTTTGACGCCGACGGCGTGGGTTCGTTCGGGGTTCATCCAGATGACGTGATCGAGGTGTCGCATCGCGCCGGATTGCGGATTGATGCGCCCGACCTCGTCCCCGCTCACGAGAACCTGGGTGAGGTCGATGGTGGACAGGTCGAGCATGGGCGCACCGGCCACGGGCACCTCCGAGCACGTCTGGGGTTCTGGCGGAGAACGGAGCGGACAGGATACACGGAGTCGCACGCGCGGTCATCCGGACGCGGACGGGGCGCATCCGGCGGCCCTGAACACACCGCGCGGGCGACGCCGTCCGGCGTCTCCCGCGCGGGAGTCGTCTGGCCGACCCGGCGGCCGTCCGTGGGGACGGGATCGATGATCAGGGTTCGTCGGTGCGAGCGTCGAGGATGGCCTGACGCAGGATCTGGGCCTTGCCCTTGAGATCCTGCATCGTCTTTCGAACG
>JAGQOI010000502.1 GCA_020427625.1 Phycisphaerales bacterium
CCAGGGCGAACGGCAACGAGCGGTTCGGTCGCAACGAGAACGTCACCGCCCTCGGCGACCTCGACATCAGCGGCACCCTCGTCGAACTCTCGGACCTCAACGCCCTCGGGTCGATCAACGTGAACGCGTCGACGATCCGTCTGCTCGCTCGCGCGGCCGGCAACGTGAAGCTTGCCGCGATCCAGGGCGGCGGCGTCGACGTCGATACCGGCATCGACTTCGTCGCGGGCAACTCCATCATCTTCTCCGTCGCGCCGACCCTCGTCGGCGGACCCGCCGGCGCCACCGCCCGATTCAGCACCTCGACCGGCGGCGACGTGACGTTCGCCGGCAGCACCGCCATCCCGTTCGTCGTGCTCCAGTTCACGGACGCCGCGAATGCCGCGGCCTACGCATCGGGCGGCACCATCTTCGACCTGCTCGCGGGCGGCATCTCGAACGCCAACGTGTCCGACGCCCTCGCCGGCGCCGTGCCCCAGGATGACGAGACCCGCGAGGTCGAGCAGTCCATCGGTCTCGATCCCGGCACGCGACAGGTCCTTCAGCTCCTCGGCATCAACGCCGTGGCGCCGAACAACGCCGATCTCCGGAACGCGGCCGCGGACGGCGTGATGGTCCAGGATGACGCCCCGCGCGTCATGGCGTCCGACGACCTGACGCTTCGCGTCTCCGAGACCCGCATCCCCGCCGTTCAGGCGAACGCGATCCGCGACGACTACAACCGCGTCTTCGCGGCCGAGACCGGCGACGGCGCGGACGGCACCGTCACCGGCGAGCAGCTCATCAAGACGCGCCTGGCCGAAGGCTACGACGCGTACTTCGAGCGTCTCGACGAGACCGGCGACGAGGCCTCCCCGGCCGGCTTCACCGCGTTCCTGCGGGAGACCGATCCGGATCTCTACGGTCGTCTCGAAGCCGTGAACCGCATGCTCGGCGCCATCGACGAACTTCCGCTCTCGACGTACGAGTACGACCAGGCCCGTCGCAAGCTCGTGACGCAGCGCCTGCTGCCGCCGGTGCTCGGCCAGCGGTACGACTTCTTCAGCGACGCCCTCGACACCGTCGGTCGCTGACCCGCACCGTTCGCCTCGATTCATCACGCACGCATGCGCCGGGACCCGCACGGGTCCCGGCGTTTGTCATCCGGGCGGGCCCCGCCGAATTGCGCCGTTGGCGGGTCGCGGCTCACCGCGCGCCGTGGAGGTTTCGTCGGGGGATCGCTTGCGGTCGGGCGGCGTCACCCGGTACCATCGGTTCGGGAATAGGGGATCACGTTCATGGATATCGACCGGTTCCTCCAGGAGGTCAGTCCCGACGCGCCGTGCGGCGAGGACCTGTCCTATGACCCCGCGTTCCTCGAGTTCGAGCGTCTGTCGGCCGGCAAGGAGGAGACGCAGTTCTCGGAGGCCGAGGAGGCGAACTGGCGCGAGGTGAAGAAGGCGGCGGTCGAGCTGCTCGAGCGCACCCGCGACCTGCGCATCGTCATGCAGTTCGCCGTCGCCGCGCTCGAGACGGAGGGTCTGCCGGGCTTCCGATCCGCGATCGCGCTGCTCCGCGGGCTCATCGAGCGACGGTGGGATCATGTGCATCCGCAACTCGATCCGGACGACGGACACGATCCGTTGTGGCGGATGAACCTCGTGTCGTCGCTCTGTCCGCCGCCCGAGAGCCGGTTCGGCGACAAGCTGCGGTTCGAGGAGCGTCTGCGTGCGGTCCCGTTGTCGAACTCGAAGCAGATCGGCCGCTTCTCGCGTCGACAGATGCTCATCGCGGCGGGCGAGGCGACGGCGAAGGAGGGCGAGGAGACGCCGGACCAGGCGCTCATCGACGCCTCGTTCGAGGACACGCCGACGGAGGAGCTCCAGACGACGTCGAAGGCGATCGGCGAGACGATCGACGACATCCGGGCGATGGACCAGTTCATCACGCAGACGGTCGGGGCCGGGCGCGCGCCGAGCCTCGACGGCATCGTCACGGTGCTCGGCGACCTTCGCGGGGCGCTCGCGAAGGTGCTGGCCCGACGCGGCTACGGCGATCCCGCCGGCGGCGAGACCGGGGGCGCGGACGGGGCGCCGGATGCGGGGGCGCCGGCCGGCGGCGGCGGGGGGGCGGCGTTCGCGGTGAGCGGCGAGATCCGCAGTCCGCAGGAGGTTCTGCTCGCGCTGGACAAGATCTGCCGGTACTATGAGCAGGCCGAGATGTCCAGCCCGGTGCCGCTGCTCCTGAAGGGCGCCCAGCGGCTCGTATCCAAGAACTACCTGGAGATCAGTCGGGTGTTGACGCCCGATGCCATCCAGATGATCACCCAGATCAGCGGAGTCGACCTCAATTCGGAGTGACGGGCACGTGGCCCGAGGTGACCGAAGTCGGGGGGGTCTGCCGCACATGACCGACTGCTCAGAGAGGAGCATGCATGGCGAAGGCAAGTAGTCAGAAGTTCATTCAGCGCAACCGGGCGCCCCGCGTACAGATCGAGTATGACGTCGAGCTGTACGGCGCCGAGAAGATGGTCAACCTGCCGTTCGTCATGGGTGTCATGGCGGACCTGAGCGGCAAGGCCGATGCGCCGGACGACGTGCCGTCGGAGCACAAGACGGCCCGCGGCGCGCTGTCGGACCGGAAGTTCCTCGAGATCGACGTCGACAACTTCGACGACCGGATGAAGGCCATGCGCCCGAAGGCGGCGTTCCGCGTGCCGAACACGCTGACCGGCGAGGGCGAACTGAGCGTCGACCTGACGTTCGAGAGCATGGACGACTTCTCGCCGGCCGCCGTCGCCCGCAAGGTCGACGCCCTCAACAAGCTGCTCACCGCGCGCACGCAGTTGTCCAACCTGCTGTCGTACATGGACGGCAAGGCGGACGCCGAGGAACTCATCGCGAAGGCGCTGAACGACCCGACGCTGCTCCAGTCGCTGGCGTCGGCGCCGAAGCCGGCCGGGGAGGGCGAGTAAATGAGCGATCCGAATCTCCAGGGACAGGCCGCCGCCGGCGGACAGACGTTCGCCGCCAACGAGTTCGACGCCCTGCTGGACAAGTCGTTCAAGCCGAAGACCGACACCCAGAAGGATGCGATCCAGGCCGCGGTGAAGACCCTCGCCGAGTCGGTGCTCGCCGAGACCGCGACGATCTCCAGCGATGCGGTGAAGACGATCGAGTCCATCATCGCCGAGATCGACGCCAAGCTCAGCGAACAGGTCAACCTCATCCTGCACCACGCCGACTTCCAGAAGCTCGAGGGTTCGTGGCGCGGCCTGCACTACCTCGTGAACAACACCGAGACCGATGAGACGCTGAAGATCCGCGTGCTCAACATCTCCAAGACCGAGGTCGGCAAGACCATCAAGAAGTTCAAGGGCACCGCCTGGGATCAGAGCCCGCTGTTCAAGAAGATGTACGAGGAGGAGTTCGGCACGCCCGGCGGCGAGCCGTACGGATGCCTCGTCGGCGACTATCACTTCAACCACAGCGCGCCGGACGTCGAGATCCTCAGCGGCATGGCGCAGATCTCCGCGGCCGGTCACGCGCCGTTCATCGCGGGCACCGACCCGAGCGTCATGAACATGGATTCGTGGCAGGAACTCGCGAACCCGCGCGACCTCACGAAGATCTTCCAGAGTCCCGAGTACGCGCCCTGGCGCTCGCTGCGGGAGTCCGAGGATTCGAAGTACATCGGGCTCGCCATGCCCCGATTCCTGTCGCGCCTGCCCTACGGCGCGAAGACCGAACCGGTCGACGACTTCGACTTCGAAGAGGACACCGAGGGCGCCGATCACAGCAAGTACTGCTGGTCGAATGCCGCGTTCGCGATGGCCGCGAACATCAACAAGGCGTTCAAGCTCTACGGCTGGTGCTCGCGGATCCGCGGCGTCGAGAGCGGCGGCATGGTCGAGGGCCTG
The DNA here is from genome assembly GCA_020427625.1 of Phycisphaerales bacterium. Taxonomy (GTDB): domain Bacteria; phylum Planctomycetota; class Phycisphaerae; order Phycisphaerales; family SM1A02; genus JAGQOI01. The sequence goes on from JAGQOI010000502.1 coordinate 3,899, forward strand.
CCGTGTCACACGTTCCCGACCGATGACGGCGGCGTGGACATGAAGTGTCCGACCGAGATCGCCATCACCGACCGGCGCGAGGCGGAACTCGCCAAGAACGGCTTCATGCCGCTCTCGCACTGGAAGAACACCGACTACGCCGTGTTCATCGGCGCCCAGTCGCTGCACAAGCCGGCGGAATACGACGATCCCGACGCGACGGCGAACGCGAACCTCGGTTCGCGCCTGCCCTACCTCTTCGCGACCTGCCGCTTCGCTCACTACCTGAAGTGCATGGTCCGCGACAAGATCGGCTCCTTCAAGGAGCGCGGCGACATGGAGAGCTGGCTCAACAACTGGATCATGAACTACGTCGAGCCCGATCCCGCCAATGCGAGCGAAGACGCCAAGGCGCGCCGCCCGCTCGCGTCGGCCGAGGTCGTCGTCGAGGAAGTGCCCGGCAATCCCGGCTACTACAGCTCGAAGTTCTTCCTGCGTCCGCATTACCAGCTCGAAGGACTCACCGTCTCGCTGCGTCTCGTCTCCAAGCTTCCCTCCGCCAAGGGCGGCTGATTCCGACGCGTTCGAATCATCGGGAGCCCGGTCGCACGCGGCCGGGCTCCATTCCTGCGCCGGTCCGGCGGCGCGATGCCGCGGGTCGTGCGCGGGGGTCCGGCGCCGAGGTTCCCGCCGATTCGCGCCCGTGCCGGTCGTCGTCGACGGTATCATGCGGGTTCAGGTGAACCATGCCGCGCGGGTCCGGGGGGTCGGCGGCGACGAAAGGACGGCTCGATGCGAGCGGAAGAACTCGTCAAGGCGGGGGACGTCGGCGGCGCCTTGAAGGAGCTTCAGGACGCCGTGCGGAAGCAGCCGGCGAACGCGGCGTACCGCGTGTTCCTGTTCCAACTGCTCTCGGTGCTCGGCCAGTGGGAGCGGGCGATCACGCAGCTCAACGTCGCGAGCGAACTCGACACCGAGACGGCGCTCATGGGCAACGTCTGTCGTTCGCTGCTCAACGCGGAGGCGATGCGGGCCGACGTGTTCGCGGGCCGCCGCACGCCGCTCGTGTTCGGCGAGCCGGAGGAGTGGATCGGCTGGCTGGTCCAGGCGAACCAGTTCACGGCGTCGGGTCATCACGCGCAGGCGTCGGACCTGCGGGCGCAGGCGTTCGAGGCCGCGCCGGCGATTCCGGGCACGGTGAACGGTCACGCCTTCGAGTGGATCGCGGACGCGGACACGCGTCTGGGTCCGATGACGGAGATCATCATCGACGGTCGGTACTACTGGATTCCGATCTCGCGCATCCATCGGCTCGCGACGCAGCCGCCGCAGGATCTGCGTGATCTGGTGTGGTGTCCGGCGTCGTTCGAGTGGTCGAACGGCGGGCAGTCGGTGGGGTTCATTCCGACGCGGTATCCGGGTTCGGCGGCGGCGGACGAGGATGCGATCCGGCTCGCGCGCAAGACGGTGTGGGAGGAGCCGGCCGCGGGCGTGTACACGGGCCTCGGTCAGCGGATGTTCACGACGGACGTCGACGATCACCCGCTGCTGGAGGTCCGGATGCTCGTCCTCGACAATCTCGTTCCGGCACCGGACGGCGCGGACGCGGCGGCGGAGGCGACGGAGTCCTGATGGCCGAGTTGACGCCCCGGGAACGGCTGCAGCCCTCGCTGCTGGACCGGCTCACGGACGATGATCCGGAGCACGCGGTCGAGGGCCGGGATCGGCGCGTCCTGTCCGTGCGTCAACTGCAGCAGGCGGTCCTCCGCGATCTCACCTGGCTGCTCAACTCGCGGGCGCGCCGGGCGGAGGACGGTCTGTCGGAGTTCCCGGAAGTCGAGGCGTCGGTGCTCAACTTCGGGATGCCGGATCTCACGGGTTCGACGGTGAGCGGCGTATCGGTGAGCCAGCTCGAGCGTCAGATCGTGGACACGATCCTGCGCTTCGAGCCGCGCCTCATCCGCGACACGATCACGGTGACCGCGGTGCCGGAGTCGACGCGAGGCGGCTCGCCGCAGGTGTTCGGTCTGGAGATCAAGGCCGACCTGTGGGCGCAGCCGGTGCCGACGCACCTGTACGTGCGGACCGAGGTCGACCTGGAGACCGGCCAGTGCACCTTGAAGGACCGGGCTCATGGATAGGCGCCTGCTCGACTACTACAACCTCGAGCTCCAGCATCTGCGGGGG
>JAGQOI010000503.1 GCA_020427625.1 Phycisphaerales bacterium
CTCCCACTTGTCCGGCATCGAGATGACGTCGCGGTTGTAGAGATGGCCCCATTCGCCGTTCCGGCGGCCCAGGCGCGATGCGTCCGGAGCGGGCTGCGCGGGATCACCGGTCTGCCAGGTGCGCACGTCGTAGTGATAGAACTGCTTCGACCACATCAGGCCCGCGTAGGCCTGACGCACGACGTTGCGCTCGTCCGCACCGAGCGTCGCGGGAACCCGGGCGTCATGGAACGCGTCCGCCTCGGCACGCCGGTCGCGCACGATGTCGTCGATCGGACGGTCCGCCGGATCGCCCGGCCGTCGCGCGGCCGCGAGCCGGAACCGCAGCACGCGCTCGCCGCCGCCCGGAATCTCCAGCACGTAGTGCAGCGCCGCCTTCGTGCCCTCGGGCTCGGGACTCACCGCCTCGACGTTCCCGTGCACGACGTATTCGTGAAAGGCGTCCTTCACGTGCGGCGCGGGGTTCGGCGCGCCGAACAGGCGCGCGACGTTGGTGTCGTTCTCGGTGAACAGCAGGTCCGCCGGTCCGTTGCCCGCGCGATCGGCCACGAGACGGAAGCGGCCCAGCGTCTCGTGTTCGGTCGCGATCGTGTCGGCATCGAGGCGCCGCAGGCGCGGTCGGGGCGGCATGTCCTCGCCGTCGCCGCCCCAGGCCCACGTGTTGCGGAACCAGACGGTCGGCAGCACGTGCAGACGTGCGCGCTCACGCGCGCGATTGACCAGCGTCACGACGATGACGAGATGATCGGGGGCGTCCTTGGCGTACTCGACGAACACGTCGAAGTAGCGATCGTCGTCGAACGCGCCGGTGTCGACGAGTTCGTATTCCGGATCGAGGTTGCCGCGCCGGCGATTCTCCTGCACGAGTTGCTCGTACGGGAAGGCGGCCTGCGGGTACTTGTACAGCGCCTTCATGAAGGCGTGCGTGGGGGTGGAGTCGAGGTAGAAGTACTGTTCCTTCACGTCCTCGCCGTGATTGCCTTCCGGATTGGTGAGTCCGAAGAGACGTTCCTTGAGGATCGGATCGCGCTCGTTCCACAACGCGAGCGCGAAGCACATCCGGCACTCCCGATCGGTGATGCCGAGCAGGCCGTCCTCGCCCCATCGGTACGCGCGGCTGCGCGCGTGATCGTGCGGAAAGGCGTTCCAGCAGTCGCCGTCGGCGGAGTAGTCCTCCCGGACCGTGCCCCACTGCCGTTCCGCGAGATAGGGTCCCCAGCGCTTCCAGTTCGCGGTGCGGTCGGCGTCCTCGCGAAGACGACGCGCCTCGGCGCCGAGCGCCGTTCGATCGTGATCATGCGTCATGGCTCTCTCCAGTGCCGGCGACTCCCGCGAGCGCCGGTTCCGAACGGGCGGGGGACGGGCGTTCGACCGGAGGCGGCGGCGCGTCCGGGTTCCCGACGGGGGCGGTCTTGAGCTGCACGAGGTCCTTGCCGAAGCACAGGTCGAGCGTCCAGTCCAGCATGACGCGCACCTTCTTCTCCAGGCGCGGGAGCTTCGACAGGTAGATGCTCCGCCACAGCCACCAGGCCACGAAGCCCGAGAAGTTGAACCCCAGCACGTTGGCGACGCCGGAGCGACGGCCCAGCGACGCGAGCTGACCCAGCGTGCGGAACCGGAACGGTCGAAGCGGACGTCCGTCCCGGGTCGCGAGCAGGTTGCGGGCGAGCAGACGACCCTCGCGAAGCGCGTGCTGCGCGGTCGGGGGATGCGGGCGACCGGTCCGTCGATCCATGATGTGCGCGCAGTCGCCGACGGCCCAGAGTCCGACGCCGGGCGCGGCCCGCAGATGCTCGTCCACGACGATCCGCCCCCGCTCGGTCGAACAGGGCAGCGTCGCGAGCATCGGGTGCGGCGCGGCTCCGGCGGTCCAGACGACGGTCCCGGCGCGGATCCGCGATCCGTCGGAGAGGACGACCTCCTCGCTCGACACGCCCGACAGGCGGACGCTCGTCAGGACCTCCATCCCGCGCTGCTCCATCTTGCGCTGCGCGTAGCGACCCAGGCGTTCACCGAGCTCGGGCAGAAGGACCTCGCCGGAATGCACGAGCACGACGCGCAGATCGTCCGCCGTCAGGTTGCGGTAGAAGCGGAGCGCGCCGTGCGCGAAGTCGTGCACCGCCGCCGCCGTCTCGACGCCGGCGAACCCGCCGCCCGCGATGACGAACGTCAGGAGCTTCGACCGCTGGTCGGCGCAGCATTCAAGGTCCGCCTCTTCGAGGTTGGCGATCACGCGATTGCGCAGCGCGATGGCATCGGCCAGCGATTTCATCGTCAGCGCCCTCGCCTCGAGGCCCGGCAGTCCGTGGAAGTTCGTGACCGCGCCGACGCCGACCACCAGGTGATCGAAGCGCAGCCGGTGGTGATGACGATCATCGCCGTGCCAGACCGTCACGGTGCGGTTCTCGCAGTCGATCGCGTCGACCTCGCCGGCGAAGAACTGCACGTGCCGGAGCAGCTTGCGGATGGGACACACGATGTGCGTCATGTCCAGTTCGCTCGCGGCCACCTCGTGCAGCATCGGCGTGAACAGGAAGAAGTTGTCCCGGTTCACCAGCGTGACCTCGACGTCGGCCCGGCGCCCCAGGCGCCGGTCGAGCGCGAGCGCGGTGTACATCCCGCCGAAGCCGCCGCCGAGAATGACGATCCGCATCGGCTCCGTCGCGCTGGTCATCGCGAAGCCCTTCCCGCGGAGGCGATCGGCCGCCCGGCCGCGCCGGTCCGAAGCGCGCGCCCGGGCCGCGGAAGCTCCCGGCGACGGATGCCGAGGATCGCGAGACACGACGCCAGGACGACGAGGGCGAGGCCGAACAGCAGCCCGCCGTCGTCCTGC
>JAGQOI010000048.1 GCA_020427625.1 Phycisphaerales bacterium
ACCATCCGTCCGTCGTCTCATTGCGTCGCCAATCGGTAGCGGGTGACGGGGAGGTCAAGCCAGCGGATCAGGCGCACCGTGCCAATCAACAGCAGCACGGCGGCACACAACATGACCCAGCCCGCGACATCGTGAAACAGTTCCGCCTGTTCGATCGATCCGTACCCGAAGACAATGCTCGTCGGGATCAGACGGATCACGTTCGCAAGGAGTGCGACCACCGGGCTCATGCCGAGCAGCAGGAGACGCGTGCCGGTGCGCAGCGGCAGCGAGAACGCGAACGCATACACGACGAGCCACAGCGCGAACACCATCCGCATGCCGTTGCATGCCTCGCCGATGGCGACCGGCTCGCCGTTGATCGACAGCACGAAGCCGTTCCGAACCACTGGAATCGCCATGAAGTCCAGCATGGAGTGCGTGACACTCGTCGCCAGGCCCTGCAAGGGAATCGCGATCACGTGCCGGACACTCCCCGGCACCGGCAGCACGAACAGCATCGCCAGGAACGCCGGCGCAAACCGTCGCACCACCTGAAGTCCGGTCACGCTGACGATCGCGCCGAGCAGCGTCACCAGCGCGCCGAAGTGACGCGCGATGTCCATGTTGATCTCGACCCCGCCCCACGTCATGAGCCATCCGACGACGACCAGCACCGGCCCGAGCGGCGACGCCACGAGAGGCGTCGAACGCAGTCGACTGCGGCGCAGCCAGAACAGGTAGGCCGCGACCAGCGGCGCCATGAGAATGTGCGACTGGTCCGTGACCCCCGATCCGATCGCCCAGATGTCCAGCAGCGCGTCCCGCTGCATCCAGGCCGCGGCTCCAAGGAGCCCCGCGAGCGCCGGCACCTGCCACGTGATCATGGGATGTCGAATGCGTCCGCTCATGGAATCACCCCGTCCCCCCTCGGAACGTGCGACACGAAAGTTGTGAACCACATCACGCCGGTGCGAGCGCCGTCGTGACGTGCGGACCGACGACCGCATCGACGATCCGCGCATCCGACGCGAGGATGACGCCCGGTCCGATGATCGAGCGGCTCACGATGGCACCATCCGGAATCACGGCCCCGCCCATCACGACGCTCTCGCTGACGAACGCGGCGGGACCGATCGACGCCGACGGCGCGACCACGCTGCCGCGCGCGTCCACCGGCGCTCCATCGCCCGGCGCGGCAATCGCCGCGAGCAACGTCCTGCGATCACGGATCCGGTGGGCACGACGGCACACCTCGACGGCGGTCACGCCGCGCCCGGCCGCCGCGAGTGCCGGAAGCAACTGCTCCTTGAGATCGAAGAACCCGATCTCCGGAACGTGATCGATGGCCGCCCGCGGCAACACGAGTTGTCCGGCGGGCTCGCGGGCGCCGCTGACGCCGATGCACCCATCCTCGCTCGCCGCGACTTCGACCCACAAGGCATCGAGACCTGCCGGCGGCGGACAACTCACTTCGATCACGGCACACCATCCGTCGTGCGACTCGGCCGTCACGACATCGCGCACGACGCCGGCCGTCCCACGCCAGGGTCTCGGGTCGACGATGACCCGCGCCGCGATCCCCGGGCGCGTCTCCGCTGATCGCGCGAGTTCGACTTCGAGCGGATCGACGTCGGCCGGCTCGGTCACGACGATGAGCACCGCGGCACACGGCGACGCGGCCAGCGCATCGAGCCAGATGTCCAGCAGTGTGCGATCGGCCCGCAGGGGGACGCACAGCGTCGGCACCTCCAGCGCGGTCGCGAGCGGGGACCGACGGATGCCGCCGGCCAGCATGATGGCAAGAAGGGATCGCGGGTTCATGTGTTGCTCAACGATGCTGCGTCGCCCAGTCGAAGCCGGGCACGCTGTCCCACGCGCGGCGGTGCTCGTCCGGCGCCGAGGGGTCGTACTGTTCGGTGACGTAATAGAGCAAGCCGGCCGGCGCCGGGCCCACCGTCGCCGCGCCGT
>JAGQOI010000504.1 GCA_020427625.1 Phycisphaerales bacterium
GACCGACGCCGACCGGCGCCGCTACCATGACCCGTCATGCGGGGGCTTCTCCTTCGGGTCATGACGGCGGTCTTTCTGGGCGTGGTGACGACCATCGTCGTCACCGGGTGGATCGCGATCCTGCACCCGATCTCCGCGCCGTCGAACACGACGCTGCACCGACGAACGCTCGACGACCGCGGCGTGCTCTATTCGTATCGACGCGGCCGGGGCATGGAGATCTGGCTGATCACGCCCGTCACGGGCAGCGACGGCGATGCGATCCGGCCGGAGTTCCTGCACGATCTCGTGCATCGCGTCGGCATCGAGGACTTCTGGGCGACGACGCCACGCGGACAGGTGCGCACGGTCGTCGCCGCCGGCTGGCCGTCCCGCTGCCTCATGGCGGGCGGCCTCGGACCGTCGGGCGCGATGCCGACCTGGCAGCGCGGCCTCGGCGTCGGATCGGCGAGCGAGCGCGTGCTGCCGACGAGCCCGATTCCCTCCGGCTTCATCGCGAACACGATCTTCTACGCCATCCTGTGGGGTCTCGGCGTCATCGTGTTCGTCCATCTGCGCGGGAAGTGGCGGGCTCGCCGCGGGTACTGCGCGCGGTGCAACTATCCGATCGGACACCTCGACGCCTGCATCGAATGCGGCGCGCCCGTGCACGCGCGTCCGGCCGTCGTCCATTGAATCCGCGCGACGAACGAAAGCCGCCCGCGATCCGGAATCGCGGGCGGCGGGCGGTCGTGCTCGGCCGGTGCGGAGCAGGGTTCGTTCGGGGCGGCGGGTCAGGCCGCGCGACTGGTGCGGCGGTTGCGTCCGACGGTGCGCTGATCGGTGCCGGCGCGTCGTTCGGACTGTCCGACGAGTTTCTCGAGCAGTTCGGCGGGCGACTTCGCCCAGAGGTCGGCGCCGATCTCCTCGGCGAGTCCGTCGGCGCGATTGAACACGCCGCCGCCGACGACGAACTGCGTCTTCGCGCAGGCGCCGATGGTGCGAATGGTGTCGATGAGCTGGCGGATGTTGGGAGCGTCGCTGGGCGCGGCGGAGAACATGAGGAGGATGTCGGGCGCGTGCCGCCCGGCCTCTTCGAGGATCTCGTCGTTGGCGATGCCGCCGCCGCCGAAGTGGACTTCGTAGCCGTCCGCCTCGGCGAGGTCGGCGACGAGCTGGGCCGCGAGTTCGTCGGACTCCGACGCGCCGCAGAACATGAGGATCGAGCGCCCGCGCGGCGTCTGCTCGGTGTAGTGCACCTGGGCCTGGTCGACGAGACTGCGGAGGAGGCGCGTCGCGTAGTGGTGCGCGAGGGTGGAGAGCTGGTCCTTGCGGTACAGGGTGTTGATCTCCTCGAGCACGGGCCAGAAGACGTCATGGGCGAGGGATTCGGCGGGCGTCCCGCCGTCGCACGACTGCTGCATGAGGCCACGGGCGCGTCGGCGGTCGCCGGTGATGAGCGCGGCGAACAGGGATTCGGCGAACGATTCGTCCTTCACGATGAGAACTCCAGTTGCGATTCCGCCGGGCTCCGCCTGTGGCCGCGAATCGATTGCAGGTCGGTCCCGCCTCCGCGGTCCGAGTCCGGCGAAGTTCGCCGCGCGGCATCGCGGCCGCGTGAAGAATCCATCGGCGCGTCCGCGACCGGTCCGACCAAAACGTCGCGCGTCGGCCATATCGGACCGAGCGGCCGTCGATCACGCAGGCCTTGCGCCCGCGTCGTCGTCCCGTCGCCCGCGATACAACGTACACACGCCGAACGTGAGGGGCTTCGAGGCGAGATCGGCGAACCCGGCGTCGCGCATCTGCTGCCGCATCGCCTCCGGTTCGAGAAAGGTCGAGATCGACCGCGGCAGATACCGGTAGGCGCCGGACCGGTCCCGCGCGATGAGCGTCGCCGTCACCGGCATCACGTGACGCCCGTACAGACGATTCCCGAACCGGACGAGCGGATTCCGCGGTTCCGAGAACTCGAGCACCACGAGGCGGCCGCCCGGACGGAGCACGCGGCGAAACTCCCGCAGCGCCGCCGCCGGATCCTCGACGTTGCGGATGCCGAACGCGATCGACACGACATCGAACGAGGCGTCGGCGTGCGGCAGCGCCATCGCGTCGCCCTGGACATACTCGATGCTCGCGTCCGCGCCCCGGCGTTCGGCCTTGAACCGTGCGATGTCGAGCATCGCGGGCGTGAAGTCGAGCCCGACCACACGGCGCGCGCCGGCGTCGGCGAACGCCTGCGCGAGGTCGCCGGTCCCGCAGGCGACATCGAGGACCTCGTCCGCGGGACGGAGTTCGGCCATCCGCACGGCCGCCCGACGCCAGGCCTGGTCGCGCCCGAACGAATGGATGCGGTTGTTGAGGTCGTACGATCGAGCGATGGCGGAGAACATGCGTCGGACGCGATCCGACTTGTCCGGCGCGTCATGGGGGTTGCCGGACAGATCTTCCGACGACCAGGCGAGTTCCGGGGATGATGGCGGCGTCGATTGTGTCATATGATGCACGGCATCATAGGCCCAGGCCCGGAGGATCCCATGCGCCCCATCGCCGCTTTTCTGACGCTGCTCACCCTGATCGCCGCGGTCGGTTGTCACAGCAATCCCGCGACGGGACGCAACCAGTTCATCCTCATCTCGGACAGCCAGGCGAAGGCCCTCGGCGTCGAGGCCGCGCCGGGACTCATCCAGGAGTACGGCGGGCAGGTCGCGTCGCCCGAACTGCGGGAGTACGTGAGCGACCTCGGGCGCAAACTCGCATCGCACACGGAGGAGGAGTACGCGGACGTCGAGTGGCGGTTCGTCGTGCTCGATTCCGACGTGATCAACGCCTTCGCGCTGCCCGACGGGACCGTCTCGATCACCCGGGCCCTCCTCGAACGGTTCAGCAACGAGGCCCAGGTCGCCGGGGTGCTCGGACACGAGATCGGGCACGTCACCGCACGCCACGTGTCCGAACGCATCAGCCGCGAACTCGCCGCCCAGGGCCTGCTCACCGGCCTCAGTATGGCGACGGACAGCGGGCTGATCTCCCAGGCGGCGGGCATGTTCGCGCAGGGGTACGGCCTCAAGTTCGATCGCGGGCAGGAGACCGAATCCGACGCCCTCGGCGTCAAGTACATGGCACGGGCCGGATATGACCCGAAGGGCATGGTGCAGGTCCTCGAGGTGCTCGCGGCGGCCGCGGGGGACGCCCGGCAGCCGGAGATTCTCTCCACCCACCCCCACCCGGAGACCCGCATCGCAACGGTCCAGGCCCTGATCGACGGGCCGTACGCCTACACGCGCAACAACGGCGAGTACACCCTCAGGCAGGGTCGCTTCGACCGGCTCGCGGCACCCTATCTCAACCGGCCGGCCGCGATGGGACCGGCCATCCTCGCGCCGGGCTGCCTGACCGGCGACTGTGCGCACGGCGGGCACGGTGCCCCGTCGGTGGCCCTCGGTGCCCTTACCGGCGACTGAGGCCACAAGATGTGGGGTGTCGCGTCGTCCGGCGACCGTCGATCTTGAGGCGTCGGGACCGATCGGGTCGAAGATTGGTGAGCCGCCCGGCTTGAGCGACGGTCCGGGCGGGGTACGATACCGCTCGGCCGGTTCTCCGCCGGCCCAATCGGAGCGAACCTCTCGTGACAGGAATCGTCGACCTCCATACGCATTCGTGGACGAGCGTGGACCAGCTCGGGACCGAGTTGGCCGGCCGCCTGCGGGGGCGCCAGGTTGAGCAATGGGGCCAGCTCGACGGCGGCATCGAGGCGCACGACGTCGCGATGGACTGCGTCCGCGCCTCGGTCATCATCGGGTTCCGGTCCGAGTTGCTCGGCGCGGATATCCCGATCGAATACCTCGCCGACATCGTGAGCCGGTGTCCGGACCGGCGGATCGGCTTCGCGGGCATCGACCCGATGACCTCGGACGCGCTGCGCCAGGTCGACCGGGCGCTCGAGCTCGGTCTGTCCGGCGTCGCGCTCGCGCCCGCCTGCCAGGCCTTCCATCCGACGCACTCCCGCGCGATGCTCGTCTACGAGCGGTGCGCGGCCAACGGTCTCCCGGTGTTCGTGCTCCAGCAGGAGCCGCTGCCCGCGAGCGCGCGAATGGAGTTCGGACACCCGGCCGCGTGGGACGAGGTCGCGCGCACCTTCCCCGACCTGCCGATCGTGCTTTCGTCGCTCGGCTTTCCGTGGATCGACGAGACCTTCGTGCTGCTCAGCAAGCACGACCGGGTGTTCGCGACGATCTCGGGCGTCGCGCAGCGTCCGTGGCAGCTCTACGGCGCGCTGCTCACGGCGAGCCACCTGGGCGTGATGGACAAGCTGCTGTTCGGCTCGGGCTTCCCGCTCAATACGCCGGCGCGGTGCATCGAGTCGATGTACTCCGTCAACGCGTATTCGCACGGGACGCAGATGCCGACGATCTCGCGGTCGTCGATCCGCGCGATCGTGGAACGCGACAGTCTCGCCCTGCTCGGCGTGCACGCGGAACTCGACGCCCGCACCCCGGACCCGATCGATGACGACGATGCGAATGATCGCGCTCGTCCCGCCGCCCTCCGACCGTCCCCGACCCCGCGTCCCACGGAACAGCCATGACCCTCGCGCGATACGCGATCGGCGCCCTGCTCGCGATCAGCCTGCTCGGCGGATGCTCGTCCCGGGCGGCCGGCCGCCTCTCGCTCCAGTCGTTCGGCGACGAGCCGGCGGTGCTTGCCGGTCGCTACGTCGTCGCCGTCTACGACTACGATCGCGCCGGTCGGACCACGTTCTACCTCTCCGAAGTTCCGCTCGACGAACTGACCGACGGGCGCCCGGCCGACGCACAGGTCGTGCATATCGAGTTGCTCTGGCAGCCGCGGCCGGGCCGGACGCCGATGGACGATTCCGCGACGAACGTGACGATTCGCCAGGTGCTCTTCGCCGGTGACGAGGTCGGCGTCTACGGCGGCGCCGGCTTCGGACGCCCGCTGGACCGGCTCGGCTCGAAGCGCCTTGCGCTCGCCATCGATGATGCGTCGATGCGCCTCGTGGAACGCACCGAACGATTCGCGGATCGGCTGGGACTCGCGACGATGAGCGGCACGGTGACCGCCCGGCGCGACGCCGCGAAGGTCCAGCGCATCGCGCACGCCCTGAACCAGCACGTCACGAACGCGATCGGACGCACCCGCATCGTGCACGACGACGAGGTCGACGCCGTGCGGGTCGCCGCCCTGCCCTGATCGACGGCCGCCCGCGCCGTACGACGCGACCGGTCCATGGACGCGCCCCGAAGCACGATCGCACGGCCGAAACCGTGCGATCGAAGTGGTCGTGTGATGTCGGTGGTCGGTCGGCCCGCGATCAGCCGTTGATGCCGGTGATCCGCACCCGCAGGTAGCGCTGGCGGTGGCCGATCTTGCGGCGAGAGCCCTTGCGACGCTTGTACTTGAAGACGTGCAGCTTCTCGCCCTTGATCTCGTCGAGGATGTCGGCGGTAACCGACACGCCGGCGACGTAGGGCGCGCCGATGCGGGCGGCGGACTCGCCGTCGCCGATCGCGAGCACGCGGTCGAACGTCAGCGTCTTCGCATCGTCGGCGAGGTCGCGGAGATCGATGTCGATGATGGCGCCGCTCGACACCTTGATCTGGGTACCGCTGTCTTCGATGATCGCGTACACGGGCCGGTCTCCTGACCTGAAAGGAAGCCGCGTAGTGTACCGGGATCCCGCGCCATGTAAAGAGGCGGCCGGACGCCGACGCCCGACCGTCGACCTCAGACCGGCACCGGCGCGGCCGTGCGCCACGGCCAGAGCCGGCCGCGCGACCGAAACGCCGCATGCCACCGCACACATTCCGAACATGATCCGCACGGGTCGGTGCCGGCATGATCGCACGGCCAGGCGGCCGTCACGGGGGCGCCGGCATCGTCCACGAGGTCCGCGATCTGCTCGTCGCTGAGGTCGGCGACCGGCAGATCGAACGCTCGTCGGCGCTGGTTCGGGTCCGATTCGACCAGGGTCGCCGCGAGGTTGGCCTGGTCGAACGCGGTCGCGACGGCGTCGAACGCCGTGCCGCAGGCGATCGGCCACACGATCCGGTCGCAACCGGTCTGCATGGCGATCACGGTCGCCTGGACGAGTAGGGCGGGAACCCCCACGCCGCCGGGCGTGGGGCGTGACGGCAGGCCGAGGACGGGCGCGGCGAGGGCGAGGCCCTCGCGGACGCCGTACGCCCGGCCGAGCTGGGCCGCGGCCGCCGCCCGACGCTCGCCGCGCGTCCCCGATTCCTGCGGATGCCAGAGGACGACCCGCGCAGGATCGGCCTCGATGGCGAGGGCCGCGAGGGCGGGCACGTCGCCGCGACAGATCAGGAGGACGCCGTCGCTGGAGGTGACTTCGGTCGGGGTCGCATCGATCATGGGTGGGACTCCGGCGCGGCGGTCGCCGCCTTCCCGATATCGACCGGGCGCGTCGGATGGATCAAGAATCCGACCGGCCGCGTCGTCTCATCGCGCGACGAGGCGGGACAGGCGCCGGAGCGCTTCGCGGAGCGTCGCATCGTCCTTGCAGAATGCGAACCGCACGAGCGGGCGGCCCTCGGCGCGATCGTCGTAGAACACGCTGGGCGGAATCGCCGCGACACCGATGTCCTCGACGAGGTGCCGGCAGAACGCGACGTCGGACTCGAACCCGAACGGCGTGTGATCGGCGATCACGAAGTACGTGCCCTGCGGCGGACGCAGCGTGAACCCGATGCGCGACAACCCGTCGACGAGCAGGTCACGCTTGCGCCGGAAGTCGGCGAGGAACTCGGCGTAGTACGTGTCCGGCGCCCGCAGGGCCGCGGCGGCACCGTACTGGAGCGGCGTCGCGGTCGCGAACGTCAGGAACTGGTGAGCCGCCCGCACGCCGGCGGTGAGGTCCGGCGGCGCGACGGTCCATCCGATCTTCCACCCGGTGAGCGAGAACGTCTTGCCGAGCGACGACATCGTGACGGTGCGCTGGGCCATGCCGTCGAGATCGGCGATGCGCCGGTGCGCGCCGTCGAACACGAGATGCTCGTACACCTCGTCGCTGAACGCATACGCATCATGACGACGACAGCAGTCGGCGACGAGTTCGAGTTCCGCGGCGGAGAACACCTTGCCCGTCGGATTGTGCGGCGTATTGAGGAGGATCGCGCGCGTGCGATCGGAGAATGCCGCGCGCAGTTCGGCGGGATCCACCGCGAAGTCGGGAAAGCGCAGCGTCACGAAGCGAGGCGCGGCGCCGGCCATCGCGACGGCGGCGCGATAGGAGTCGTAGAACGGCTGGAACAGGACGACTTCGTCGCCGGGATTGACGAGACCGATGAGCGTCGCCGCGATCGCCTCCGTGCAGCCGGAGGTGACGGTGACCTCGCGATCGGGATCGGGTCGTCGCGAGCCGGTGCGGGCGTGATGATCGGCGATCGCCTCGTTGAGCACGGGCACGCCGGAGGTGCGCGCGTACTGGTCGCACCCGTCGCGCATGGCCGCCGCGGCCGCGTCCTTGACGAAGTCCGGTCCCGCCCAGTTCGGAAACCCCTGTCCGAGGTTGATCGCCTCGTGCTGGAGGGCGAGGCGGCTGATTTCCGCGAAAATGGTCTCCCCGAAGGGCTTCAGGCGGTCCGACACGGTCATGGGTGCACTCCTGGGTCGCGACAGAGCGTACCGGAGAGCGACCGGATCTGTCGTCGACGTTGACCGGCGCGCGATCGCCCCGAACAATGACGCATCAACCCACCTCTTCCCGGAGCCATCCGCCATGTCCATGTCCCGTCCGCTCGTGCGTTCCCTGTGCCTCGTCGCGGCTCTGCTCGCGGCACCGGCCGCGGTGTCGGCATCATCGCCGGCGTCGGCGGCCCGACCGACGGTCGCGAAGACGGTCAAGCCGATGAACGCGATGTGTCCGATCGGCAAGGAGCCGATCGTCGCGACGGCGGGGACCGTGACGTACAAGGGTCACGTCATCGGACTGTGCTGTCCGTCGTGCGGCGGCGAGTTCATGGCGTGGAGCGAGCCGGACAAGGACGCCTTCGTGACCGCCGCCCTCGCCGGACGCGAGCCCGGGCAGGAGCAGGTCAAGCGCGACGCGCCCGTCCGCGACGCCTCGCCGGCGAAGCGCAAGGGCGACCTCTACACGCTGGACATCTGTCCGGTGAGCGGCAACCCTCTCGGCACCGCCGACGAGTTCGTCACGGAGATGATCGACGGTCGCGAGCTGCACTTCTGCTGCGGCGGCTGCGTCGGTCGGTACAAGGCGGATCCCGCGAAGTACGACGCGGAACTCGACAAGCGCATCATCGAGGCGCAGCTCCCCTACTACCCGCTCGACACGTGCGTCGTCATGGGCGACCCGCTCACCGAGGACGGCAAGGACATCGCCGTGAACGTCGTCGCCGGCAACCGCCTCTTCCGCGTGTGCTGCAAGATGTGCGCGAGGAAGATCAAGGCGGATCCCGACACCTACATCAAGAAGCTCGACGAGGCCGTCATCAAGGCGCAGAGCGATCTCTATCCGCTCAAGACCTGCGCCGTGCGGGACTCGAGCCCGCTCGGCGGGATGGGCAAGCCGGTGGAGATGGTCGCGGGCGGACGCCTCGTGCGCTTCTGCTGCGGCGGCTGCCGCCCGGCGTTCGAGAAGGACCCGGCCAAGTTCCTCGCCCGTCTCGATCAGGCCTGGAAGCCGATCCTCAAGGAACGGGCCGACGCGAAGAAGAACTGACGCACGTCCCCGACGTGTCACGATTCCCGCAGCGCGGACCCGGACCCGGGTCCGCGCTGTCGTGCGCCACGGACCGAATGGGTTGACGGTACAATCGCCGCCCCATCACCCGAGGCCGATCATGCGCATCACCGACTTCATCCGGCATCACTACCGACACTTCAACGCGGCGACCCTCGTCGAAGCGGCGGACGCCTACGTCGCCCACGTCGACGGCGGCGGCCGGATGCTCGTGTGTCTCGCCGGCGCCATGAGCACGGCCGAGCTCGGCCTGTCGCTCGCGGAGATGATCCGCCAGGGCAAGGTGCACGCGATCAGCTGCACCGGCGCGAACCTCGAGGAGGACCTCTTCAACCTCGTCGCCCACGATCATTACGAACGCATTCCGAACTGGCGCGAACTCACGCCCCAGGACGAGAAGGACCTCGAAGACCGCGGCCTGAACCGCGTCACCGACACCTGCATTCCCGAGGGCGAGGCCTTTCGCGCCATCGAGAAGCCCATCCTCGCCCTCTGGCAGCGCGCCGACCGCGCCGGCGAACGCTTCTTCCCCCACGAATTCCTCTACCAGCTCATCCGCGAGGGACTCGTGCGCGATGCGTACCAGGTCGACCCGAAGGACTCCTGGCTCGTCGCCGCGTGCGAGAAGGACCTGCCGATCTTCGTCCCCGGCTGGGAGGATTCGACCCTCGGCAACATCTTCGTGTCGCACGTGCTCGCGGGCGACCTGTCGAACTACCAGATCGTGCGCGGCGGACTGGAGTACATGGCGTCCCTCGCGTCGTGGTACATCCGGACCGTGTACGAACGCGAACTCGCCGACCTGCCGGAACTCGCCGCCGGTGATCACGCGACGGCGCCGACCGATGCGATGAAGACGACGATCGGGTTCTTCCAGATCGGCGGCGGCATCGCGGGCGACTTCCCCATCTGCGTCGTCCCGATGATCCACCAGGACCTCCGGCGCGCCTGCCCGTACTGGGGATACTTCTGCCAGATCAGCGACTCGACGACGAGCTACGGCTCGTACTCCGGCGCGGTGCCGACCGAGAAGATCTCGTGGGGCAAGCTCGACCTCGATACGCCCCGCTTCGTCATCGAATCCGACGCGACGATCTGCGCCCCGCTCATCTTCGCCCACGTGCTCGGCTGGTAGACCCGGGCACGAGGTCCGGGGATGTCCGCGGGCGTCGGCGAGGATACACTTCGCACATGCCGCACGCGCTGATCATCACGACGGCCGGGATCAACTGCGACCTCGAACTCGCGAGGGCGTTCGAACTCGCCGGAGCGACGCCGACGTCGGTCCATCTCAACGACCTGCTCGCCGATCCCAAACGTCTCGACGACGCGGACCTCATCGGGCTGCCGGGCGGGTTCAGCTACGGCGACGCCATCGCCGCCGGTCGCATCGCGGCCCAGCTCATGCGTCGCGCGCTGTATCCCGCGTTCGTCCGCGCGATCGAACGGGGCACGCCGATCATCGCGCCGTGCAACGGGTTCCAGATCGCGGTGCAGATCGGCCTGCTGCCCGGGCCGACGCCCGGCGCGTCGTGGCCCGCCGATCCGCCGACGCCGAGCGTCACGCTCACCCGCAACGCCTCCGCCCGCTTCGTGGATCGCTGGTGCGCGATCGACATTCCGACCGACACGCGGTGCGTCTGGACGCGGGGGCTGGAAGTCCACGGCCAGCCGGCGGTGCTGCCCGTCGCCCACGGCGAGGGACGGTTCTTCGCCGCCTCGGATGACCTCGTCGATCGGCTGGCCGACGCCGGCCAGATCGCGGTGCGGTACGCGTCCGACGACAATCCGAACGGCTCGGCCGGCGACGTCGCCGGCATCTGCGACCCGTCCGGCCTCGTGTTCGGACTCATGCCGCATCCGGAACGATACACCCGCTGGACCCAGCACCCGCGATGGTCGCGCCTCGACGACGCCCAGATGATCGGCGAGCCGCCCGGACTCGCGATGTTCCGCAACGCCGTCGCCCACGTCGCCCAGGCCGCCGCGACCTGAGCCGCCCGGGTTCGCGACAAATCGTCGGGCCGATCCGGCGATGGTTCGTGGCCGATCCGGCGCCCGCATCGGATACTTGGGGGAACCGATGTCGCAGTTCATGACGAGCAAGTTCCTGAAGTACCGGAAGACGCCGGTCGCGCACCCGATCGACGACGATCGGCCGTGCGGCGGATGCGGGTACAACCTGCGCGGACTCACGACGGCCGCGGCCTGCCCGGAGTGCGGCGCGCCGATCATCTCGATCCGCTCGGGCGAACTCGTCGATCTCCCGATCGGCGTGCTGCGGCGGCTCCGGCTCGGGCTCACGATCGTGACGGCCTGCGTCCCGCTGCTCATCGTCGGGCTCATCGTCGCCGCCCGCGTCGGCGCGCCGTTCGGCGCGATGGCGGCGATGGTGTTCTCGTCGTGCGGCTGGGCGATCGGCGTCGCGATCGTCACGCGACCGCTGGAGCACCCGGCCGCGATCCGGCGCGGCCTCGGCGCGAAGTCGACGATGCGGCGCCTCGCCGGCTGGCTCCAGATCGGCTGGCCGCTCGCCTATGCCGCGCAGGTCGTCCTCGCGATCGGCGTCGCGCCGGGGCCGACGGAAACCGTGGTGTTCGGCATCGCCTCGTTCGGCACGTTGACGGGACTCGTCGGCGTCGTGCTGTTCTCGCATCTCATGGCGTGTCTCGCCGACTGGGCGAACGACGAGGCGTCGTCGCGGCGGTTCGATCGGGCGGCGTGGTTCATCGGCGCCGTCGCGGCCATGACGCCGCTGTCGTTCGTCTTCCCCCGGCTGCTGATCGCGCTCAGTTGCGTGTTCTTCGTGTTCTGGCTGCTCGGATCGCTGTTCTTCGTGATCGGCCTGTTCACGATCTGGCGGACGATCTCCTGGTCGGTGCGCTGCGCGGCGGAGGACCTCGAACGGAACGCCCGCCTGCGCACCCGGGCGCGCCCCGGCCTGGCCTCGCCTCAACCCTGATGCGGATCCCGCGATGACGCACGACATCCCCGACGCGCCCGGTCCGCTCCACCCCCCGGCCCGTGTCAGCACGACGAAGACGCCCTGCGCCGAGTGCGGGTACGACCTCCGCGGCCTGGAGCCGGCCGCGCGCTGTCCGGAGTGCGGCACGCCGAAGCGGCGCACCGGCGATCATTACGACCCGATCAGTCACATGCCGCCGCGATACATCAAGCGACTCCGGGCAGCGAGCTGGCTGGCAACGATCGGGTTGCTCGTCGCGGCGACGGCGACGCTGATCGGCGGCGACCTCGCGATGGACACGACGGTGCTCGTCGCCGCGTGCGCGTGGACGCTCGGCGCGTTCGTCCTCACGGCGCCTCGTCCGGAACCGGAGGCGATCAGTCACGGCTTCGGCTCGCGCGACGTGCTGCGGCGCGGCGCCCGCTGGCTCCAGTTCATCTGGCCGGTGTGGGCGGGGTTCGAACTCCTGCCGCCGGTTCCCGGCGACGGCGTCGTGCGGACCCTCGCGGTGGTGATCGGCGCCGCCGCGTCGCTCGCGATGGCGTTCCACCTTCAGCGTCTCGCCGAATGGGCGAAGGATTCGACGGCGGAGAAGGCGTTCGGGCTCTTCGGCTGGTCGTCGCTGGTGGTCCTCGTCGCCGGGCCGCTCCTCGGCCCGCTGCTCGCGGCGCTGCCGTTCGGTCTCGGCGGTCGCGGCGGCGGAGTGATCGTCCTGGGCCTGGCGGCGGTCTGCGTGCTGTCGTTCCCCTACGCGATGTTCTCGCTGTCTCGTTCGCTGTCGTGGTCGGTGCATCACGCCCGCGAGCATATCGAACGACAGCGCCGGCGCGAGGAGCGCCAACGCGAGGCCGACGCCGAGGCCGCGCGACGGGTGGGCGCCGCGCCGCGCTGATCGGCCCGGCCCGGTCCGACGACCTGCTACCATGCCCGTTCGCATTCCCCCATGGAGGCACGAGACGAATGGGACGACTTCGCTGCGGCGTCATCGGCGTCGGACGCATGGGACGACATCACGCCCGCGTGTACGCGCAGGACGCGGCCGTCGATTTCGTCGGCGTCGTCGATCGCGATCCGGCGCGCGCGTCCGGGATCACCGAGGAATGGGGCGGCCGCGCGTTCGAGTCCGTCGACGCCCTGCTCGCCCATGGCGTCGATGCGGTGACGATCGCGACGCCGACGATCCACCATCGCGACGCGGCCGAACGTCTGCTCGGCGCCGGCGTGTCGTGTCTCATCGAAAAGCCGCTCGCGCCCGACGTGACCGAAGCCGCGGCGATCGCCGAAGCCGCCCGTGATTCCGGCGCCGTGCTCCAGGTCGGTCACATCGTGCGCTACGACCCGGTGATGGTCGCGATCCGCAGTCTGCCCGACATTCATCCGCGGTTCATCGAGGTCGATCGCATCAGCCCGATGACGTTCCGCAGCGTCGACGTCGGCGTCGTGCTCGACATGATGATCCACGACCTCGACGTCCTGCTCATGCTCCTCGGCGCCGAACCGGAGGACGTGCAGGCGAACGCGGTGTGCGTCGTGGGCGAGGCCGAGGACGTCTGCAACGCGCGGCTCACCTTTCCGCCGAACCTCGAAGGCCTGCGCTGCGTCGCAAACGTCACCGCCAGCCGCCTCGCGATGAAGACCGAGCGCAAGATGCGCATCATCTGCGAGGACGCGTACATCTCCGCCGACTTCGTCGCCCGCAAGGTCACCGTCGTCCGCAAGACCGCCAACGCGGCTCAGCTCGCCGAGGTCCGCGCGCAACTGGCCGCGGGCGCCGATCTGTCGTCGGTGGACTATCTCAACCTCGTGCAGGTCGACGACCTGGAGATCGGCAGCGCCGAGCCGCTCAAGCTGCAGATCGACGACTTCCTCGACGCCGTGCGCACCGGGCGTCACCCGATGGTCGACGCCCAGGCCGGCTTCGCCGCCGTCCGCACCGCCGAGCGCATCGTCGACTCCGCCCGCGCCGCCGGCGCGCGGATGGTGTGAGGGGTCTCATCACCGAAATGCACTGGGCACCTCGGCCTTCCACGCCGGGGTGTCCGTTTTCTTTGCTGTCGGTCACGGCCGCCAGTCTGCCAGCAGCGCGGCCAGATCCCGCGGCCCGACGATGCCATCCCCATCGATGTCCGACGGCAGATGCTGCGAATCACCCCAGTCCTGCAGCATGATCATCAGGTCCGCGGCGTCCACTCGACAGTCGATGTTGAGATCGGCGGGTCCCGAGTCGATCGGCGTGAGGATGTAGCCCGCCTGGTAACCCGGTGCACCTGGCGGGAAGACGGTGCCATATCCCGCAATCTGACCGCGATCATTGATCGCCCAGGCGTGCCTGAGATGGATGTCGAGTCCCGGGACGGGGGTGATTCGGTCGTTAAGGTCAATGATCTCACCGTCCTGCCATAGGAACGCGGCGTTCGCACCTTCGGCCTGTCCAACGATCTGCCCGGCGTCATTGATGTCCTTGACCTCGATGTCATCCTGGCTTGGAAGGTCATCTAGGATCGTCATCTCGCCATCGCGCCAGACGAACCCGACGCGTCGGGAGAAGAGATCGCGGATATTGCCGTGGCCCGCAACATGGCCGCGATCGTTCACGGCGAACGCCTCGCTGTTCCCCACATCAGTGACTGGCGGCAGGATGATGGCGCGGCCAGCGTGCCAGACGAAGCCGCGGAAGCTGAGTGTTGAGTTCTCGGATGTCCGGCCTACAACGACATTGTGCTCGTTGATGTCGAACGCAAACGACTTGAGGGTCGGGATATCGGGACCGATGTTCACGATCTGGCCGTCCACCCAGAGCGTGGCCTGCCACGGTCCCTCTTCGAAGTCGACAGCGCCGGCGACGACACCGGCGTTGTTGATGGCATTGCCCTCGCTGAGTGTGGCGCCCTCGGGCAGAACGAGGGGTATCGCGGCTCCGTCGCGCCACAGCGTTGCCATCCGGCCGACGTCCGGGGTGTCGGGGTATTCCATGGTGCCGACGATGTCGCCGTGGACATTGAGGTCGTTGGCCCGAGGCGTCTCGTCCCCAGGCGCCGCCTCCAGGAACACGAGGCCGGTACGTCCGCTCCACGCGATCGGGTCGAGCGTGAAGCAGGTGATGCACGAGCCGCAGACATAGCCACACGCGTCGCCGAGGTCATTGATGCCGTAGAACGTGATGTTCCGATGGTCGTCACCGCACGGCGGACCCGCGACGATCGTGACCTCGTACATGCACTGGGCGGACACAGGCGTCGCAAGACCCAGCAGCCCGGCGGCCGCGACCGGCATGACACAACGATGTCGCATGGGATCTCCTTGCCCGCTTGAGAGCGGTACACCCTGTCCTCGGTCTTGTTGTCTTGAGGTGTTCCCGGAAGAGGAATGCACTTCGACTGTACCCGCACATTCGCGATGCAGCGTGTCCCGATCGCGAAACGGGCGTACATGGGCGCGTTCGGTTGCCGGACGTTCGTTCGC
Organism: Phycisphaerales bacterium; assembly: GCA_020427625.1. Lineage (GTDB taxonomy): Bacteria > Planctomycetota > Phycisphaerae > Phycisphaerales > SM1A02 > JAGQOI01. The sequence goes on from JAGQOI010000504.1 coordinate 15,147, forward strand.
ACCAAACGCCCCCCGGGAGCGCGGGAACCGATCGAGCGCCCCCGGATGATCCCCGCCGACCCGTCTAGAATCACGCTCATGCCGGCCGCCCGTTCCAACCCGGTGCCCGTCACGATCGGATTCATCGTCTCGATCGCCGTGCACGCGCTCGCCCTGCTGCCGCTGCTCGCGGGCGTGATGCAGCCCGATGCCGGCGCGGCAACGCCGACGCCCGACATCATGCCGCCCGACGTCCTCCCGCCGCCGCCGGACTCGGAGCCCGACATCGTGCTCGGGCGCGAGAACGATCACCCGTCGACGCTCGCCTGGATCGGCTACGACGAGTACGAGAAGCATCTCGCGGCCCTGTCTGAAGTCGAGCAGTCGGCGTTCGACCGGCGGCCGGTCGGCGGGAATCCGAATCCGCTCGCCGCGACGCCCGAACTCGACGCACCGCCCGCCGAACCCGTGCCGCCGACCGAGACCGTCGTCGCGACCTCCGACGCCGACGGCGCCGAGACGACGACCGAGCGCATGAGCATCACCGAGACGCCGATCGCGCCCGTCGCCATCGAGGAACTCGAACCCGTCGAACCGATCGCCGTCGGCGACCTCCTCGGCACCGCCGACCCGACGCCGACCACGATGACGGATCCCCTGTCGATCGACCTCGCGGCACCGGCGCTGAACCCCGACCGGGTGATGCGGCCGACGTCGGAGTTGATCGACACGCCGCTCGAGCGCGCGGCCGCGCCGGCGTGGCTTCGTCATGCGCTCGAGCGTCTCGCGGTGATCTCATCGAGCGCACCGGCGGAGGGACCGCCCGAGCCGCCGCGGGACACGCCGGTCGCCGTGCGCGTGGACCTGCCGACCGCACCGCCTCCGCCGCCGGGCGACTCGAAGCCGACGGCGTCGGACCAGGACGCCGCCGCGAAACCGGCGACGGAACCGGCGGCGCCGCAGACGCCGACTCCCGCGGCCGCGCCATCGGCGCCTCCGGGCGACCAGGCGCCGCCCGGCGCGGGCTCGGGTTCGGATCGCGACGCGAGCGCGTCGTCGGTCGTGGAGATTCCGCCGGAGCACTGGAAGGAAGGCAAGGTCGTGGTCGGGCGCGGGCTGGACCTGAAGCCGAGTCGTCCGAACTATTCGCCGCGCTCGCTGCTGCTCGGCGCGCCGTCGAACCCGCTGTGCGAGTTGCAGATCCGGCGCGACGGGCGCGTGGCGAAGGCGCGTCTCATGACGTCGACGGGTTCGAGGGAGATCGACGAGGCGATCCTCAACAGTCTGTATCGCTGGACCGCGACTGGTTCGACGCTCGAATTGCTCGAGGGCGACGAGACGCATCTCGTGCGGATCCGCATGATCCTCATCAATCGCGGCCCCTGAACGCGAGCGGCGACGCGGCGCGCATGAAAGGAGCGCCCGCCGGACCACCCGACGAGCGCCTGGAAATGAGAGTCGATTCGGAACGCGGCGGCCGGCGGGGCCGAGGTCACACCCATGATTCATACGCGACGACGGCCGCGTCGGTGCGACGGAATTCCTCGCGCCGAAGTCGATCGTCCGATCCGCCCACGGACGCCCGAACCGACGATCGGCGGCACGGTACACTGGGGCTCGACGCCGGCGGTGAAGCCGGGCGAAGACGGTGATCTGGGGTATACGAACGACCACCTGAACGGAGCGACACCATGAGCGGCCGGCACGCACTCGAGACGAAGGTCCGTCCCATGGCCGGCTGGGGACCGCTGGCGCTCTGTCTCCTGTTGCTGGCGGGTGGCCTGACCATGCTCATTCTCACGGCGATCACCGAGCAGCCGCTGCTGCTGCTCGGCGGGATTCCTCCGATCCCCATCGCGTTCCTGATGCTGTTCGGCTTCCAGGCCGTCGCCCCGAACGATGCGCGGGTTCTGCTGCTGTTCGGCGACTACCGCGGCTCGATCGTGCAGAGCGGCTTCTACTGGGTGAATCCGTTCTTCTCGAAGAAGAAGATCACGCTGCGCATCCGCAACTTCGAGACGGGTGCGACCACGACTCCGCAGACCAAGGACGCGGCCGGCAAGGTGCTCACGCCGAAGACGACCAGCGCGGGTCGTCCGTCCAAGGTGAACGATCGCGACGGCAACCCGATCGACATCTCGGCGGTGGTCGTGTGGAAGGTCGTCGACACCGCGGAGGCGCTGTTCAACGTCGAGGACTACGAGCACTTCGTCGCCGTCCAGAGCGAATCGGCCCTGCGCATCCTCGCCAGTCGACATCCGTACGACAGTCACGACGACGAAATCTCCCTGCGCGGCAACACCGTCGAGGTCTGCCAGCAACTGCGGCACGACATCCAGGAACGACTCGACAAGGCCGGCGTCGAGGTGATCGAGGCCCGCATCAGTCACCTCGCCTACGCCCCCGAGATCGCGGCGGCGATGCTCCAGCGCCAGCAGGCGCAGGCCATCGTCGCGGCCCGCACGAAGATCGTCGAAGGCGCGGTCGGGATGGTGCAGATGGCGCTCGACCACCTCACCCGCGAGAAGATCGTCGAACTCGACGGCGCGCAGCGCGCCGGCCTCGTCGCCAACCTCCTCGTCGTCCTGTGCAGCGACCGAGGCACCCAGCCGGTCGTGAACACCGGCGCCCAGGACGGATAGCGAACGCGGCTCACTCGAGGCGGTCGCGCCACGTCTGGAGCCGCGCGTGATCGGTCACGTCGTAGTTCAGCGGCGTGACGACGACGTGACGCGACAGAAGCGTCTCGACGTCCGAGCCCGGCGCCGTGTGCGTGAAGTCGAGCCCGCTGCCGTTCGCCCAGTAGTACACGTGCCCGCCGGGACTCTCGCGACGCTCGTAGCCGCCGGCGTCGGAGGCGGTGTTCATCTCGGCGATGCGGATCGGCGGCATCGGCGCGTCGGGCGACTCGGTGCGGGGCACGTTCACGTTCACGACCTCGTGCGGATCGGCCGGGAACTCGAGGATGCGATCGATCGCGACGCGGGCGATCTGCGCGGCGCGCTCGTAGCAGGTCTTCGTGCGATCCCCGAGATGCAGGCTCACGGCGATCGCGGGCACGCCGAGGAACGCGGACTCGACCGCCGCGGCGACGGTGCCGGAGTAGATGATGTTGATCCCGACGTTCGCGCCGCTGTTCATGCCGCTGATCGTCAGATCCGGCTTCGAGCCCGGCCCGTGCAGTTCCTGCCAGAGCTGGCGGATGGCGAGCTTCACGCAGTCGGCCGGGCGACCCTCGACGGCGACGCCGGTGCGGCCGGGACGGAAGGTGACGGTCTCGATCATGAGCGGCTCATGGAACGTCACGCCGTGACTCGTCGCCGACTGCACGGTCGCAGGTGCGATGGTCGTGATGGTGCCGAGCCCGTCGAGCGCCTCGTGCAGGGCGATGAGGCCGGGAGCGAAGATGCCGTCGTCGTTCGTGAGCAGGATCTGCATGGGATGATGGGCCTGTCGATGTCTAGCGGGGTTCGAGCACGTACTCGCGACCGGCCCACGTGATGGGCCGACGCGCACGGAGGTCGGCGGACGCCTCCCACAGGAGGCGGGCGAGGATCGCACTGCCGACCGGGAACAGCGCGGCCGCCGCGATCGGCGCGCCGCCGATCCGGTACACCCACGCCACGACGGCGCCCTGCGCCGCCGCCGCCGCGAGCGCCGCGCCGAGAAGCATCGGCCCGGGACCGGCGGCGTGCACGACGGTCTGCGCCACGCCGGCCGCGAGCGTCAGGGCGATGACCGACGATGCCGCCGGCCCGAGCACGAACACGCGCCAGGCGTGTTTGCGCAGACGGGCCGGCTTGCGCTTGCAGGCCTCGATGAAGATGCGCTTCCAGCCCGACCGGAACGCCGCGGCGGAATCGTACATCGCGCATCGGAGCATCCCGTCGGCGAGCAGCACGACGACGCGCGAGCCCGACTCGTGC